>JBBDNT010000109.1:2857-5802 GCA_040877445.1 Planctomycetaceae bacterium | reverse complement strand
GCATCGGCTTCCCCCCCTTCCGCGGCGGCCTGCTGCGCTGGGCGGACAACGTCGGCGCCAAGGAAATCGTCGCCCACCTCGAAAAGTACTGCGAACTCGGCAAGCGCTTCGAGCCGACCGAAACGCTTACGGATTTGGCGAAGAGCGGCGGGAAGTTCTATCCGCAGTGATGAGGAATTGGAACGACGAAGAGCACGAGGGACACGCCGACACGAATACTCGCGAAAGGATTTCGCCATGAGGGTCGCTCTCACGCTGTTCGTGGTCGCGCTTGTCGGTTGCACGAATTCGATCGTTCCCGAACCGTCTCCTGCGCCGGTGCAATCCCCCGAAGTCGCGCCGGCGGCGCGATCGCCGGAAATCGCGGTGGCATCCGCGGCGAGGAGCGAACCGGCCGAGCCGAAGGATCAAGATGTCCCGCCGGCGGAAGACGGCCCCCTCCTGCTCTTCGACATCCTGCCGGAATGCGAGGCCGAAACCGCGTTCGGCCAGCCGGAGTACGAGAAGGATCTCTCGGCGAAAATCGTCGAGATCGAGGGCGAAGAAGATGAAGAGGAAGGGGGACTGGAATGGTTGCTCGCGAAGCACGGCATCGACCCGAACGATGAAACGCTGGACCCGGCGACGCTTCCCGAGGAGGTTCAGGAGACCCTGCGACGAGGGGCGGTGCTCGCGCAGGTAATCTATGCGCGGCAGAACTGCCTGTTGAACAACCGGTTCGACGTCGAAGGGGCCGTCGTCGATCAGGACGGCGATCCGGTTCCCGACGTGCGGATGACCGTCTCGCGCGGCATTCTCCGGATCGATCCCGAATTTGGGCCACTGGTCGGCACCGAAAAGGAGACCGTCATGCTGCCGGATGGACGATTCCGGTTCATCGTCGAAGGGGGAAGCCGCGTGGGGATGCGCTTCGCCGACAAGCCGGGGTATTACCCCGCGAACGCGAAGGTTGATGTTTCGATGTCCGAGGAAGAACGAGACCGGCTCGGCGACGCCGCCAGCGAGGGAACGCTGCCGCTCGAGAAGGGGCGAGTCCCCCTCGTCAGGCATGGCTTGCGGGTGGTGATGCACCGAATCAAACGGCCGACGACGCTCGATAGCTACTTCGGAACGATCCGGTACTCCGCGGACGGTACCGGCGGTGCGTTCGTGATCGGCGATTCCCCGAATGCCGTTCGACTAAAGGCGCAGGTTCCCGTCGCGGACTTTCGTCGGCCGGACGAGTTGCCCGACCGCAGCCTGTTCCTGATCCCGGAGGTGGATGAGGACGGAACGATTCCGCAGTTCCTCAAACGTCCGAATGACGATCTGGCCGACATGTACCCGAAGACGTTCCGGTTGCTGCTGAAGGACGTCGACGAATCGAGCGGTCTGCGGTTGATCGACCCGCGAATCGAAGCGCCTCGCGACAACGATTGGGGGCGCGAGGCGCCGGCGGACGGATACTCTCGGGAGATCGTTTTCGATCAAGAGACGCTGACGGTTTCTCGAAATTTCTTCATCCAACTCGACGGCCGATTCGGACGGGGAACGTTCGGCCGGTTTCGATTCAAGGACGAAGGCCGAACCATCGAAGCCGACTTCGGCATCCTGTTGCAACCCGACGGGTCGCGAAACCTGGACGCGCTGATGGAGGACATCCCGCTCGGCATTACTCTGTGGTAGCATCGCGCGACCCGCCAAGCTGGCAACGAAGCGCGATCGTCCCCCCATGCGCCCATTGCCGCACGTCGCCGATCGGTCGTAAAATCACGAAGGAAGGGGGACAGGCGTGGCCAAGCATCATCCGAACAAGGAAATCAACTCGGCGATCCAATATGCTTTGGAGAACGGCTGGCGGTTCGTGAAGTCCGGTCCCCGCGCTCACGCCTACGGCAAATTGTATTGCCCGGCCGGCGAACGCGGGGCGTGCCTGACGATGGTCTACGGTACGCCACGGTCGCCCGAAGTCCATGCCGCAACGATCCGCCGCGACGTGGATCGGTGCGAGTGCGGCCGGAACGAGGAGCAAGAGGAATGAAAATTCACGGTTTCGAGATCGTGTTCGATGGCATCGAAGAGTGGAGCGACGATGACGCCGAATGGTTGTACGAAGCCGGTTGCGACGACGGAACGCCCGGAGTCAGCAACGGCATCGTGAAGATCGCATTCGGCCGCGAGGCCGAGTCGTTCGTCGAGGCGGTGTCTTCGGCGATGCGCGACGTGGGGAAGTCGGGCGTCAAGGCCCGAATCGCCCGCATCGTCCCCGACGATCCCGCCGACCGAGCGGACGCCGACGAGTTCAACCGACTCATCGCCGCGCTGGGCCGCTTCCAACGAGCCGACGTGCATTCCTGGCCGGTCGGCCGGGTCGCCTCGCCGGTCGAATCGTGACGGGGGGCGCGCACGAAGCGGGAACGCTGATCTCCGCTGATTTTCACTAACGACGTGAACGACGGTGACCGCCTCCCCTCGCCTCGGCGTGCTGCCGATATTGATTGGTGACGAGATGAGCCAAGTACCGCGAAATCGAGGTGCTGCGATGCTGGAAACCATCGAAGGGGTTTACGAGGACGGCAAGATCGAGTTGCGGGAACTCCCGCCGGGGGTTCACCGCGCGCGGGTGTTGGTGACGTTCTTGCCCGAGGAGCGGAAGGAGAAATCCGGGAAACGCATTCGGCTCGGCCAGTTCGCCGGACCCGGAAAATCGACGGAGGAGGAATTTCGACTTGCCGAGTGGCACCCCGACCTGATCGAATTCAACAGCGAGTGACCGGCTGCACGAAGTGGGAGCATCGAAGATCATGCACGGATTGCCTGCCGATACCGACCTGCGCTTCCTCGTAGGGCGGGAGTTGATGCAAGTCTGCGTCGGAGCGAACGAACTGATCCTCAACTTCGATGAGAATGTGCGCGTCACGATCGAAACCGAAATCGAGCATCGGACTCCCGAGGGCGTCGCGAGC
>JBBDNT010000109.1:2409-2847 GCA_040877445.1 Planctomycetaceae bacterium | reverse complement strand
TTCCGCCCGGAACGGTCGTGCTGAAATTCTCGAACGGCGAGGAAGTCGAGATCATCGATTCCAAGGAGCATTACGAGTCGTACCAGATCGTGAATGGCGATGTTTGGATCGTGGTCTGACGAACGACCACGGATTTCACGGATCGGCACGGATCACAAATCGGACATCCGTGCCCATCCGTGCGATCCGTGGTGAAACGTCGCCGCAATTGGCTTCCACCGAAAGGACTCCCCCATGAAAACCGCCGTCGTCATCGATGCCCTGCGCACGCCCGTCGCGAAGGCATCGCCCGAGAATGGGTATTACCGCAACATCCGGGCCGAGGATCTTTCCGCGGGATTGGTCGCGGCGCTGGTCGAGCGGACCGGGATCGATCCGGCGCTCGTCGAGGACGTCCGCTGGGGGTGCGTGCAGCAGCAGGGGGAGCAGGGGTTCGAT
>JBBDNT010000109.1:0-2399 GCA_040877445.1 Planctomycetaceae bacterium | reverse complement strand
AACCGCAACTGCGCCTCGAGCCTCACCGCCATCAACGACTGCGCCCTGTCGATCACCGGCGAGTGCGAAGACATCCAGATCGCCGGCGGCGTCGAGCACATGGACCACGTCCCCATGAACAAGGGGTACGACCCGTGCCCGTCGCTGTTCCAACGGCACAGCGAAGGGATCATGAACATGGGGCTGACGGCCGAGTATCTCGCCGGCAAGTACCGCATCCCGCGCGAGGCGCAGGACGAATTCGCCCTCCGCAGCCACACGCTCGCGGCCGAGGCGACCGAAAAGAAGCAGTTCGCGCGCGAGATCGTCCCGACGTGGGGGCACGACGCCCAAGGGCAGAAGGTGCGCGTGACGGTCGATCAGTGCATTCGCCCCGACACGACGCGCGAGGCGCTCGCCGCGCTTCCGCCGGTGTTCAATCCGGCGGGCGGATCGGTGACGGCGGGGAGCAGTTCGCCGTTGAGCGTGGGGGCGGCGGCGTTGCTCGTCATGTCGGAGGAGAAGGCGAACGAACTGGGGATGCAGCCGCTCGCGCGGATCGTCGCGCACGCAGTCGCGGGAGTCGCGCCCGAGGAAATGGGCATCGGTCCCGTTCCCGCGGTGCACAAGGCGCTGAAGCGGGCCGGGCTGACGCTCGACGACATCGACTGCATCGAACTGAACGAGGCGTTCGCCGTGCAGGTGCTTTCCTGTCTGAAGCTGCTGGGGATCGACGAGAAGCGGGTCAACACCCGTGGCGGGGCGATCGCGATCGGCCATCCCCTGGGCGCGAGCGGCGCGCGGATCGCCACGACGCTGATTCATCGCCTCCGCGACGAAGGGGCGCGGTACGGCATCGCCACGATGTGCGTCGGCCAGGGACAGGGGGTGGCGACGGTGTTCGAGGTTTGTTGATTGCCGGTTGGTAAAGGCGCCGCCGTACGCAGGACGGATTGCCAATCCGTCCTATCCGACCGAAGTACCCGCGCGAAGCGAAGAATTCGGGTTTTGATACCACCCTCCTGGGACGGACGGATTGACAATCCGTCCTACTTGCGCTGAACAGCGTTCCAAGCGAAGAAATCGACTTTTGATACCACCTGGCATCCCGCGGGGCGCTGCCCGTGGGCTTGGATGGATCACCGATCGCGCCCGTGTCCCCTCTCCGTTCGCCATCCGCCGAAACGCAGCCCGGCGCCGCCGCGCGCCTGATGCGCGCCCTGCGCACCCGGCTGGCGTTCTTCGGCGTCCGCCCCGGTCTCGAACCTCCCTCGCACGCGAAGGTCACGCTCGCCCTGGGAGGCGGCGGGGCGCGGGGCGTCGCGCATCTCGGCGCGGTCGAGGCGATCCGCGAGCACGGGATCGAGATCGAACGGATCGTCGGCGTCAGCATCGGCAGCCTCGCCGGCGCCATGTGCGCCTTCGACCTCGACATCCACGCCGTCCAGAAGAAGGCCCTCGATTACCTCATGTCGCCGGAGTTCCAGGCGCATCAACAGGTGCTGTTCGGCACACATCCCCGCGGCGATGAGACGGCGACCGGCGGGATTTTCACCTGGTACCAGCGGGTCAAGCAGTACCTGCGGGCGAACCAACTCTTCCACCGCGTGATCCGCACGCCGTCGCTGCTGCCGGGGCTGATCCTCAAGGACGTGGTCGATCATCTGCTGCCCGACGCCGACATCGCCGACGCGAAGATTCCGCTCGCGATCGTGACGGTCGACCTGCGGAGCGGGCACCAGGTGGTGCTGGAGAACGGCCCGCTGCGCGACGCGGTCCGCGCGTCGTCGTCGCTGCCGGGTATCTTCCCGCCGATCGAGATCGGCGAGATGAACTTGTGCGACATCGGCGTGTTCTATTCATTGCCGACGACGATCGCCCGCTCGTACGATCCGCGGTTCGTGATCGCGGTCGATGTGAGCTCCGAAATGCGGTGCCTCGACAAGTGCGAGACCGCGCTCGACGTGCTGATGCGGATGGACGAAATCGGCGAGGCGCTGTTCCGCAAGCACGTCCGGCACCTGGCGGACCTCGTGATTCGACCCGACGTGGCGGGCGTCGAATGGTTCGACTTTTCCACGTGCGACAAACTGGTCGAAGCGGGCCGCGCCGCCGGCCGGCGAGCTCTCGCTCACTTGAAGGACAGAGGTTAGAGCCTTACCAGAGTGAAGTGGCTCGTCGGGCGTAGTACCGCGTCAGCATTCATTTTGAGGATGACCGTAGCTGTCGACGCCGTAGGACGGAATTGAATTCCGTCCGCCAGAGCACCGTTTCCGGCCATGCCGCGATCAACGATTTCAGCGGAGTCGCGCCAGAGGATCGCGTCGAGTGCCGGCGGGCGCCCCACGACTTCAAGGTTGACGAGGTAGTAGCGGAATTCGCAAGAATTCCGACGAATCGACTCTCGATGGCCCATCTCG
>JBBDNT010000108.1:0-5823 GCA_040877445.1 Planctomycetaceae bacterium | reverse complement strand
ATCAGCGACCGCGCGCACGTCATCTTCCCCTACCACATGCGGGAAGAGGCGGCGCTCGAAAAAGACCGCGGCGACGGCGCGATCGGCACGACGATGCGCGGCATCGGCACCTGCTACAAGGACAAGGCCGGACGCACCCACGCCATCCGCGTCGGCGATCTGTATCACGTCGACACGTTCCGCACGCGGCTGAACGCGATCGTGGCCCACAAGAACACGATCCTCCGCGCCTTGAACGACGAAGGGCCGCCCCTCGACGCGGATGAAATCTTCGAGACCTACACGCAGCACGCCCACCGGATGCGGACGCACGTCGTCGACACCACCGCCTACCTCCACAAGGAACTCGCCGCCGGCAAGCGGATCCTCTTCGAAGGGGCCCAGGGGAGCCTGCTGGACATCGACCACGGCACTTTCCCGTTCGTCACCTCGTCGAACAGTTCCGGCTGCGGAATTCATTCCGGCAGCGGCATCCCCGAGCGGGCGATCCAGCGGATGATCGGCGTCGTGAAGGCCTACACCACCCGCGTCGGCGGCGGTCCGTTTCCCACCGAACTGCTCGACGAGACCGGCCAGCACATCCGCGAACGCGGCAACGAATACGGCACCGTCACCGGCCGCCCGCGACGCTGCGGCTGGTTCGACGCGGTCGCCGCAGGCTATGGAGCGCGAATCAGCGGCGTCGATTCGCTGGCGGTCGCGCTGCTGGACGTGCTCGGCGAACTGGAGGAAATCAAGATTTGCGAGGCGTACGAAATCGACGGCGAACGCACGACCGACTTCCCGAGCCACGTCGACGTCCTCGCGCAGGCGAAGCCGGTGTATCGCACGTTGCCGGGCTGGAAGAGCGACATCACCGGCGCGCGGAAGTTGTCAGACCTGCCGGCGAACGCGCGGCGGTACGTCGACACGATCTCCGAACTATTGGAGACGCCGCCGGATTTCGTCTCGGTCGGCCCGGACCGCGAGCAAACGATCGTGTGTGGGTGATTCGAGGGAGGCGCGCCATGCTGAGAATCCTGAGAAACCTCTTCTCAAGCGCCCCGTCCCCTTCGCGCATCGAAGAACGCGAGCAGGTTTACCAGCGATTCTTCGGAGTGCCGCCGGCGATTTTTCATTCGACGGATCGGGGCTTCCCTCACATCGACGTCTACCATTTCGAACCAACCGAAGCGCGTTCCTTTCACACCCTCATCACTGGCGGGATGGCCGAATATCGACAGCCTGGAGATGAGGCGCGTGCTCCGAGGCGGCTCGAACTTATGATGTACCTGCAGCGACGCGAACAGTGGGCGGTCAATTCGCTGAAAGTGATGGCCGAGTACCCCGCCCGCTATGACACGTTCTTCGACGCCTTTCATACACTTCCGATGGGCGCGACGATTGCCGAGAATTCCGAGATCAGTGCATTCCTCCTGGCCACTCCGGAAAACGAAGGCTTGATAGGACTGGAATTCGACGTCGAAGGAGACTCCGTCGAATATCTGCTTGCTATTCCGATCACGGCGGCTGAGCATGCCTTTGCTGTCGACGTCGGCAGCGATGTACTGTACGGTCGCCTCAAAGAGACGAATCTGCTGATTCACGCCGACGCCGAGCGCCGATCCATCGTCGATCACCCCGACGAATCAGGTCATGCGTCATGATCCGAAGGACCAACAGCATGCATGACGCCGACGTGACCTCGGACCGTTGAGAGTCCCGGCCGGGCTGTCCCGCCTCGATCTTCCGTCTTCCTTCTTCCTTTTTCCGTTTTCGAATCGCGTCCAACGCGCGAATGGTACCCAATGAAATATGACGTCTACGGCGTGGGCAATGCCCTGGTCGATATCGAGGCTCCCGTCAGCGAGGAGATGCTCGCGGAACTCCGCTTCGCCAAGGGCATGATGACCCTCGTCGACGAAGAGACGCAGATCCGCGTGCTCGCCGCGCTCGCCGGCGCTCCCGTCAGCCGCTGCGCCGGCGGGTCCGCCGCCAACACGGTCATCGGCGTGGCCGACTTCGGCGGCAAGTCCGCCTATTGCGGCAAGGTGGGGAACGACGACATCGGCGAGTTCTGCCTCCGCGACATGCGGGAGGTCGGCGTCGGCATCGACGTGCCCCCCGCCCAGGGCGCCACCGGAACCTGCGTGATCCTCATCACCGGCGACGCCCAGCGGACGATGCTCACTTGCCTCGGCGTCTCGGCCACGCTCGGCCCCGACGACATCGACGAAGACGCATTGCGCCAGGCGGCTTACCTGTACGTCGAAGGCTACCTGTTCGCCGGCGAGCAGACGCGGGCCGCCGCGCTCCGCGCCATCGAGCTGGCGGTGAAGCACGGCGTGAAGGTGGCGTTCACCGTCTCCGATCCGTTCCTCATCACGCATCATCGCGAGGAGTTCAACGAGTTGATCGAAGGGCCAGTTGACCTGCTGTTCTGCAACATCGAGGAAGCCCGCAGCCTGACGAACCTCGACGACCCGATCGAGTGCGCCCACGCGATCCACCGCCACGCCCGCAACGTGGCCCTCACGCTCGGCCCGGACGGCTCGATCCTGATGCACGAAGGCGAGGCGATCCCCATCGAAGCGGTCGACGTGAAAGCCATCGACACCACCGGCGCCGGCGACATGTACGCCGCCGGCGTGCTGTACGGCATCACCAACGGCCTCACCTGGAAGCAATCCGGCCGGCTCGCCTCGCACGCGGCGGGCCGCATCGTCGCGCAGATGGGCGCCCGGCTGAAACAGCGCTTCACGCCGGATGAAGTGCGCGGTTTGCTGTCGTAGGACGGAATTGCATTCCGACCGCCCGGAAAACCGCTCCATTTGGTGTCGCTGGCGAGAAACGTCGAGATCCCACGCAGGGGACGGAGCGCAGCCAGCCCATCTTGTACAACACGGCGATTGCGCCTATGATGGACATGTCCATTTCGCAGGGAGAATCGCCATGAAGATCGGCATCGCCGAAATCCGCAACAACCTCGCCGACACGCTCAACAAGGTCGCCTACCAAGGGGAGCGGGTGGTCCTGGAGCGACGCGGCAAGGGAGTCGCCGCCATCGTCTCCATGGAGGATCTCGCCTTCCTGGAAGCGGTGGAGAACCGCGAAGACCTGAAGGCGGCCCGCCGGGCGCTGGCGGAGATGAAACGCACCGGCGAGCGAGGGATTCCCCTGGCCGAGGTCAAAAAGCGCCTCGGGATGTGATCCGCCATGCCGAACGAACGCTATGCAGTGATCCTGACGCGTTCCGCGGACCGCGAGATGCAGAAGCTGCCGGAGCAGGTTCAGCGACGGATCGTTCGCAGTCTCGAAAGGTTGGAAACCAACCCCCGAGCGCGCGGCGTCATCAAACTCGAAGGCGAAGCCGACCTGTATCGCCTTCGCGTCGGCGATTACCGGGTGGTCTACCGGATTCAGGACGACCGACTGATCGTGCTGGTCGTCCGCGTGGCGCATCGCCGGGACGCGCATCGCGGCGGCGGATGACGCGAGCCGCGACCGTGAGGAAGCGGGATGCTCGACACGGTTCCCGCTTACTGACGTGCGCGGCTCGATGCGCCTTACTATCGACCGTCGCGCAGTGTCGTGAGGTATTCCACCAGGTCGACGAGTTCCTCGGCCGTCATGTTCTTCTGCACGTCGGCGGGCATCAGCGAGACGTTCTGCTTCACGATCTCCTCGATCTCCGCCATCGGGTAGGTCCGTTCGATCGCCTCGTTCGACTTGAGGGTGACCGCCTCGTCGGTGCGGCTGGTGATGACGCCATTGACCGTCGTGCCGTTCGCGAGGAGGATCGTATAGGTCTCGTAGTTGTGGCTGATGCCGGCGCTGGGGAACAGGATCGACTCGTAAAGCGCCTGCCGCGAGAGCTTCGCGCCGATTCCGGTGAGATCGGGGCCGACCTCCTTCCCCTTCTGCTCGACCTTGTGGCAGGTGAGGCAGGCGCCGTTGGTGGTGTAGACGAGCATCCCCCGCACGCGGCTGCCGCGGCGCTGGGCGAGTTCGGCGATCGGCGGCAGGGGCCGCGCGTCCTTCGCGGGAGCGATCGGGAATGCCTTTTCCGCCCGGGCGCGGATGTTCTTGTCGGCCGAAGCGTGGAGCGCGGCGGCCGCCGCGGGAACGAGGGCCGCGTCGAGTTCTTTCGTTTCGGCCTTTGCGAGAATGCGGTTTGCGCCGTCGCGCGTGCCGGCGATGCCGCGAATCGCCTCGCGGCGAACGGCGATCGGGTGCTTCGCATCGAACGCGAGCGGTTCGAGGATTGCGACCGCTTTCGCATCGCCGGAGCGGGCGAGCGCCGCCGCGACCGCGGTGGCCGCCTGCTCGTCGTCGTCCGCGAGGGCGTCGTTCAGCAGGTCGTTCGCATTCGCGGCGAGGAGAGCGCGGATCGCGTCGATGCCGAGTTGCTCTTCCGGCTTGTCGCGCGCGAGGGCGAGCAGGTCGGGATGCCGTTCGCGAATGCGGAAGCGGGAGACGAGTTCGACGAACTGCGGCGTTCCCTTGTTCGCGTCGAGCATGCGTTCGAGGGCGGCGCGGTGCTCGGGGTTGTTCTCGAAATCGACGTTCCGCAGCCGCCGCACCGCCTCGCGGGAGACGAACTCCCGCGCCTCGGCCGGCCCCTCTGGCGTGTCGAAGGCGAGCTGCGCAAGCACCGGCTGCGCCGCCGCGGGATCCTGGAAATCGAACGCCCGCAGATAGCGGGGCAGCGCCTCGGGAGCCTTCATTTCGCTCGCGATGATCTTCGCCAGATACTCCGACGTCTTCGCGGCCCGCGACCGCCAGACGATGTCGCGCCCGGCGGGGGTGTTCCAGTCGTCGCCGACTGTCGCGAGCCAAGCATCGAGCCATTCGTCCCAGCGGCCGTCGGCCGCGATGCCGAGAGCCTCGAGATACCACCGGTCCTTGCCGTCGTGCGACAACGCCAGCTTCACCCAGGATCGGGCAGCGACTCGATCTGCATCGGCCATATGGTTCGGCGGCTCGGCAAGGTCGCTCATGATCCTGCGGATCGCCAGCGCCATTTCGCGCCGTATTGCCGGCGATGGATCGTTGGCATCGGCAGTGCTGATCGACTTCTTCAACGCCCGAATCGCAACCGTTCGAAGATCGGGCTGATCCTGAAAATACTCCAGTCTGTCGTATCCAAAAGGTATTGCTCCCTGCATGGCCAGGATCCAGAAGGCGCGCGCCCGAAGTCGCGGGTTCAGTTCGCGGTTCCTGAAGACTTGCAGCAGCCGAAAGTCTGCCACCTCGATCTTCTGTGCCAGCACCTCCCACGCCAGATACCGCGTCGCCAAGTTCGGACTCGCCAGCGCTTCGATCGCCCCCTCGACCGTCGTGAAATCGTACTTCGGCACGTTGTACGCCGTCTTCGGCGGGGCCACGCGGAAGATGCGGCCGCGCTCGGTGTCCCCCATCGCGTGGCCGCCCACGCCGGGGTCGTACCAGTCGGCGACGAACAGCGAGCCGTCCGGAGCGACGCAGACGTCCACCGGGCGGAACCAGTCGTCCCGCGTGCCCGTGAGAATCGGAACCATCTCCTCTGCCGTGAAACCCGCTCCCGACTTCTTCACCGGGTAGGCCCGCACCACCCGCGGCCCCGCATCGGCGTGGATGATCTGCCCGCGGAACACCTCCGGCAAGAGCGTCCCCTCGTACACGCAGATCCCCGACGGCGAACCGGCCCCCGTGTGCAGCAGGTTCGGCACGACGCCGGGATCGTTCTGATGCCAGTGCCGGCTGGGGATGTCCTTTTCGAGATTCGTCCGCGGCGAACGCCAGCCGGCCCCGGTCTTCTCGTCGAGATAGCCGTAGTTGCCGTACTCCATCACGAAGTTGATC
>JBBDNT010000107.1:0-5863 GCA_040877445.1 Planctomycetaceae bacterium | reverse complement strand
GCGGAGTTTCGCAGATTTCATTGCGAATCCGTGGGCCGGAAATTTGCGCACGCTGGGAAAATTCGAAACGTTAGTAGCACGGAAGGCACGGATGGCGGCCGGCGATTCGGCGATTTTCGTCGAACGTCGTCTCGCTGGTCTTCTCCGCGTCCTCGGCGCCCTCGGCGGTTCCATCTGTCCGTGGCGAATGAATCGAACCGCGGAGGACGCCGAGGCCGCGGAGAGTTCGATCGGCGAAGTCCCCTCTTGATAGGTGCTTCGCCGCGCGAAATGAGAGTCGATCAGCGAAGATCAGCGTTCCTTGCATTCGCCTGTGGCACTCGTCCGCCGTGTGCTTCCCCGGGGACCAGGAACACTCATCTTCGCTGATCTTGACTGATGAATCCCCGCAAGCGCGCTCCACGTCCCGCCCCGCAGGCGGGACGTGCTGGTACGTTCATTCTGCCGGAATGGACGTGGAAAGCGGGATCGCGATTCCCGGAAGGCGAACGTCCCCCGTGACTCCACGGCGACCCATCAGCCGCGATTTCACCGATCACTTCCGCTGACGCTTCTGCGCGCTCCACCTCCCGCCCGGCAGGCGGGACGTACTACTTTTCCATCGCCGCCTGCGCCGCCGCGAGGCGGGCGATCGGGACGCGGAAGGGGGAGCAGCTCACGTAGTCCAGGCCGATCCGGTGACAGAACATCACGCTGGCCGGGTCGCCGCCGTGCTCGCCGCAGATCCCGATCTTCAGATCCTTGCGGGTGCTTCGTCCGCCCTGCACGCCGGTCTCCATCAACCGGCCGACGCCGTCCTGGTCGATCGTCTGGAACGGGTCGTTGCCGATGATGTCGTTCTCGCGGTAGAAGCCGATGAACCCGCCGTAGTCGTCGCGGCTCATGCCGAGGCAGGTCTGCGTGAGGTCGTTCGTGCCGAAGCTGAAGAACTCGGCGGCCTGGGCGATCTGGTCGGCACACATGGCCGCCCGCGGAACTTCGACCATCGTCCCCACGAGGTACTCGACCTCGACCTTCTTCTCGGCGAACACCTGCTTCGCCTGGTCGCGGACGATCTGCTCCTGGTTCTTGTACTCGGTGAGGAACCCGGCGAGCGGGATCATCACTTCCGGCTTCACCTTGATCCCCTCCTGTTGGACGAGGCACGCCGCCTCGAAGATCGCCCGCGCCTGCATGGCGGTGATCTCCGGGTAGACGATTCCCAGCCGGCAGCCGCGATGCCCGAGCATCGGGTTCGACTCCTTCAACTCGTCCACGCGTCGGTGCACCGTCTCCTCGGTGATGCCGATCTGCTTGGCGAGCTTCTTCGCCAGGTCGGGCTGCTCTTCGAGATGGTGCTCGGAGAGGAATTCGTGCAGCGGCGGGTCGAGCAGGCGGATGGTGACGGGCCGGCCCTCCATCGCCCGGAACAGCCCGGCGAAGTCGTCCCGTTGGAAGGGGAGCAGCTTGGCGACCGCCTTCTGCCGCGCTTCGAGCGTCTCGGCGAGGATCAGCTCGCGCATCTCGTCGAGATGCTCGAAGAACATGTGCTCGGTGCGGCACAGGCCGATCCCTTCCGCTCCGAAGGCGACCGCCTGAATCGCCTGGTCGGGCTGATCGGCGTTGGTCCGCACGCCGAGCTTGCGCCGCTCGTCGACCCACGTCATCAATTGGGCATAGCGTTGGAAGGTCTCGGAATCCTCCGGTCTCTTCGTCTGATGGATAAGGACTTCGATCACCTCGCTGGGCGACGTCGCGACCTTCCCCTCGAAGACTTCGCCGGTGAAGCCGTCGACGCTGATCCAGTCGCCGTCCTTCAGAACCTTGTCGCCGACGGCAACCGTCCCGTCCTTGTAGTTGATGTTGAGGTCGGAGCAGCCGACGACGCAGACCTTGCCCATTTGCCGGCTGACGAGGGCCGCGTGCGAGCTCGCGCCGCCGAAGGCGGTGAGAATGCCCTTGGCGATCCGCATGCCGCGGAGGTCTTCGGGACTGGTCTCGCGGCGGACGAGGATGAGCTGGACCTTGTCGTTCTTCTCGTACAGCGCCTCGGCGTCGGAGGCGTGGAAGCAAATCTGCCCGGTCGCCGCGCCGGGACCGGCGTTGATTCCCTTCGCGAGCAGCCGGCCTTCGCTCTGCACCTTGGCCTTCTCCTGCGGATCGAAGATCGGCTGCAAGAGCTGGTTCAGGTCGTCGGCGGGAATCCGCCGCTTCTGCAGCGCCTCGTCGGCGGTGATGAGGCCTTCGTTCACGAGATCGACGGCGATCCGCACCGCGGCGAAGCCGGTCCGCTTGGCGTTGCGGGTTTGCAGCATCCACACCTTGCCGCGCTGGATCGTGAACTCGATGTCCTGCACTTCCTTGTAATGCCGTTCGAGCTTCTTGCCGATCTCGTTGAGCTGCTCGAAGGCGGCGGGCATCTTCTGGGGAAGGGTGACCTCGATGCGTTCCGGCGTGCGGATGCCGGCGACGACGTCCTCACCCTGGGCGTTGATGAGGTAGTCGCCGTTGAATCCCGGCAGCCCGAGCGCGCAGTCGCGGGTGAGGCCGACGCCGGTGGCGCAGTCGTCGCCGAGATTGCCGAACACCATCGCCTGCACGTTGGTGGCCGTCCCCCAATCGTGCGGGATTCCGTACTGCCGGCGATAGACGACGGCCCGGTCGTTCATCCAGCTTCCGAAGACCGCGCCGATGCAGCCCCAGAGCTGATCCATCGGATCGGTGGGAAAGTCCTGCCCGGTGACCTTCTTCACCACGGCCTTGTAGTCGGCGACGATCGCCTTCAGGTGCTCGGCGGAGAGATCCTTGTCGAACTGGATTCCCGCCTGCTCCTTGTGGTGGTGAAGAATGCCCTCGAAGTAATCTTCGTCTTCCTTCTTTCTGGGCTTCATCGCGAGGACGACGCCGCCGTACATCTGGATGAAGCGGCGGTAGCTGTCCCAGGCGAGGCCGATGTTGAGGACGGTGTCCATCATGCCGGGCATCGACTCGCGCGAGCCCGAACGGCACGAGAGGAGCAGGGGATTGGTGGTCGAACCGAACTCGGCCCCCATCACCTTCTCGACGTGCCTGAGCGAGGCTTCGACCTGCTTCTTCAACTCGGCCGGGTATTGCCGGTCGTTGGCGTAGTAGTACGTGCAGACCTCGGTGCTGAGGGTGAAGCCGGCGGGGACGGGGAGGCCGATGTTCGTCATCTCGGCGAGGTTCGCGCCTTTGCCTCCCAGCAGGGGCTTCATGCCGGCATCGCCGTCCGCCTTGCCGTCGCCGAAGTAGTACACGTACTTGTGTTCGCTGGGCATCTTCACTGACCTTCTATGGAAAGCAGCACGCTGGAAATCGAAATGGAGGACATCGGCGGGACGAACCGCGGGCGGAAGAACCATGCCTCCGAAGCGCACGATCAGCGCGGCGGTCGATCCCGGGCGGGGAAAGGAAAAAGCTATCAATCCGCGGGGGAAGTTTCAAGCGTGTGGTTCCGCGACTGCTTTCGGGGTGTGACAAGATTTCCTGGCGGAAGGGTGGCTGGGGTCGGAGCGAAGCGCAGCCCCCAGCGAATCGCCGACGTGCTCGCCCATTCCTGGGGGCGATCCGCCGAGCGTCGTCGCCTGAAGTGGATGCCGTTCCCCGGCGGATCGACCCCAGCCACCCCACGGCAACCGCCGCCAGTAGAAATTGCCGCACCCTGCTTTCGGCCGGAAATCTCGCGCTGACGCGATCGCGGCGGCCGGATACAGTTTCGATTCGGACTCGAATCCTTCGGTGCCCCGTGTCGTCGAACACGCCCCGAGTCATCGAACAGGAGCCGTCATGCAGGTCGTCGTCACCGCCGTCGGGCCGGATCATCGCGGGTTGGCCGATCCCATCGTCCATCACGTGACGACCGAGGGGGCCAACATTCACGAAATCCAGATGTACGACCACGATTCCGAGCGGCTGTTCGCGATGATGCTCCGCATCGAGTGGCCGGCCGGCGACTCGCTCGACCCCTTGCGCGAGCGAATGCGCGAGATCGGCCGCATGAAGGGGCTGACCACGCGCGTTTGGTCGCGCGACGCCCGCAGCGGTCCGCCGCGGATCGCGCTGTGCGTCACCTATCGCACCGAGCCGGCCCGCTCGGTCCTCGCAGCGATCCGCGACGGACGCCTCGCCGCCGAACCGGCCGCGATCATCGGCAACCGCGCCGCGTGCCGGACGCTCGCCGACGAGTTCGGCGTCGACGGGCACCACGTCGGCGATTCGGCGGGCAATCCGGACAACGCCCGGATGGTGTCGCTCCTCGACCAATACGACGTGGACTATGTCGTGCTCGCCCGCTACATGCGGATCCTTCCGCCGGCGACGTGCTGGCAGTTCGCGGGTGGACGAATCATCAACCTGCACCACGGCCTTCTCCCGCCGTTCCCCGGCTTCCGCCCCTATGAAGACGCCTTCGAGCGGCGGATGCTGTGTTACGGAGCGACGGTGCATTTCATCGTTCCGGAACTGGACGCCGGCAACCAGACGATCCACCAGAACGCATTCACGGTTCCGCCCGGCACGCCGCTCGACGAGATCAAGCGGATCGGCGAGACCGAGCACGAGCCGGCCTGCCTGGTGGAGGGATTGCGCCGCGTGATCGACCGCGAGGTGGAGTTGCACTTCCAGCGCGTCGTGCGGACGCCGCCGAATGCGTGAAGCGCTTCGCCGGTGTCATGGCGTGGTGGTGATTCGTGGACATCGTCCCTTCGTGGCTCCCCCCGCTGACGCGGGAGGCTCGCTTCCGGCGCCGAGCCGTTCCCCGACTTGCCGCTGCCTCCTACAATGGAAGCGGCCCATCACGGAGAAACCACCAAGCATGTCCCATTCCACTCCCCAGTTCAGTGGCATCGACGAAGCTCTCTCGGCCTTGAAGGCGGGGCGGGTCGTGATCGTCGTCGATGCCGAGCACCGCGAGAACGAAGGGGACTTCATTTGCGCGGCCGAAGCGATCACGCCGGAGATCGTCGATTTCATGCTCCGCATCGGCCGCGGCGTGCTGTGCGCTCCCCTGCCGGGCGAGATCGCCGAGCGATTGCATTTGAATCCGGTCGTCGAAGGCGAGCGGAACAACGCCCCGAACCGCACGCAGTTCCTGGTGCAGGTGGATCATCGCCACGCGGGCACCGGCGTCAGCCCCGAGAGTCGCGCGATGACGTTGCGGGGCCTCGCCGACGCGGAGGCGTCGCCCGCCGACTTCGTTCGCCCCGGGCACATCTACCCGCTGCTGGCGAAGCCGGGGGGCGTGCTGCGGCGTGCCGGGCACACCGAGGCGACCGTCGACCTGCTGCGGATGGCGGGGCTGCGGCCCGTCGGCGTGCTGATCGAAATCCTCAGCCCGACCGGCCACGGGATGGCCACCTATCCCGAACTGAAGGACATCTCCACCCGGTTCGATATCCCGATCATCTCGATCGAGGAGCTGATCCGCCATCGCCGCATCCGCGAGCAACTGGTGCATCGCGAGGTGGAAGTGACGATCCCCACCCGGCACTACGGCAGCCCGAAGTTGATCGCCTACCGCGTAGAGCACGATCCGCACGAGCCACTGGCGCTGGTGTGGGGGGATCTCGCGAGCGCGAAGAAACCGCCGCTGGTGCGAATGCACTCCTCCTGCTTCACGGGGGATCTCGTCGATTCCCTCCGCTGCGACTGCGGCGACCAGTTGCACATGGCGATGGAAATGATCCATCGAGAAGGGACCGGCGTGGTGGTGTACCTTCCGCAGGAAGGCCGCGGCATCGGCCTCTTGGCGAAGCTCAAGGCGTACAAGCTTCAGGACGAGGGTCTGGACACCGTCGAGGCGAACGAAAAGCTCGGCTTCGGGGCCGACATGCGGGACTACATGGTCGGGATGCAGATCCTCAAG
>JBBDNT010000106.1:0-5928 GCA_040877445.1 Planctomycetaceae bacterium | reverse complement strand
CGGGGGCGCTTCGCGCAGCGAAAGCCCCCGTGTCGCGCGGCACGGGGGCTTCCGCGTTGCGGAGCGCCCCCGCCACCCAGCCGGCATACGCGAACTCCAACGTCTCGGAGCCTCGACGATGACGCGAACGCCGCGCGATTTCCTGGCGCGCGATATCGACGAGCAAGAGTGCATGATGGCGAACATGCCCGCTCGTTGCGGACACTGCCACAGATCGGGCAATCCGATCTACATCAACGAGTACGAAGAAGACGGAGTCGTGTGGATCGAGTGGACGTGTCCGCGTTGTCTCAAGACGGATCGCAGTTTGCCGCATTTGCTGATCGACTAGCGCCGAGCGACGCTGAAAGAGGCCGCAATGTTCCGGCGAACCGTCCCGCTGGTCACTCGGTCAACTGCGACCGTATGTTTTCGACGGTGGCCCGGTCGGTCCGCATGTGGTTCGCCATTCGCGCACGGCGGAGGGGCTGACGTAGAAGTCAGGCGGCTGAAACGCTGCCGGAATCGCGTCGACTCGATCGGCCGGAAGATCGACCAGGAAGTCGATATCGTGCGTCGCGCGAGGTTCGCCCTGGAGGCTCGAGGCATACGAACCGGTCACCATATAGGCCACGCCGGCTTCATCCAGCGCGCCGACGACGGCCGCTAGTAGTTCCTGTTGTGACACTTCGCCAGCCGTTCCAGATACAGGCGGTGGAACTCCTCTTCGGAGAAGTTCGGGAACCGGCGGCGAAGCCCCGGGCGGAACATCGCACGGACCGCGTCCGACAAGTCCATCGCCCGCTGGATCCGCTCCGCCGACGTCATCCGCCACAGAACGCGAATGTACTCGCGGTGGTTCGGCTGAGGCTTCTTCATCGGCATCGTCATTCCAGCACCCAAGTCAGATAGGCCCCGATCGCGATCACGAATACGGTGACGTAAATCATCTGCCTCGGGGTCAGCGATACGCCGCGTCCGCCCCGTGCGCCGAACTGACGGTGGATCATACGCCGTCCGTACGTGGCCATGAACGCCGACGACGCCAGTGCGATGGCGAGAGTCACATGTTGCTTCATTCCGCCCGGTGGGTTCGCGCCCAACGCCCGAGCCAGGCGCATTCCTCCCCAGAGCATCCACGAAAAGACCGAAATCAGCAATGCCATGACCGCAAGTGTCGGCTTCGACTCGACGGCCGCGCCGCCCCGATTCGGTCCAGCCAACCGCGATCGACATCGATGCCGCGCAATCCCAGCGCAGACGATCATGATTCCCGGCAATGCGAACAGGCCACACAATCCCCAGGCGATTCCCAAGCCGTCGGTCTCTTCGGCAACGATCATCGAGATCCCGATCAGGCCGACGAAGGCCGAGAGCATCAGGAATGCCGCGGCGACGGGGATTGCCACGACCGGCGAGGGGAACAGCCGGAGCGTGCGCGCGACCCACGCCGGTTCCGCGAACGCTTCGAGAGAATTCCATCGGCGGAATAATTCCCCCGCGTCGCGATCGTAAATGAAAACGGACGAATCGTCGCCGGACGCGTCGAGCGCCCAATAATCGCCGCGGTCGTTCTCACCGATCACGACGAATTGCTCAGGCCAGCCTCCGCCCTCTTTCGTCCATGCCCGGCCGGGTGTGCGGACCGTCCTGTTCCAGTGAATCAACCGGGTGACGTCATCCGTCAAGTTGCATCGGTGGGCGACGTATCGTACCGATCCAGCGTCGTTCTCCTCCAATCGCGCCGATGCGGGACGGCTCAACAAGAAGTCGCGATACACGCGTGGCAATGGCCGGCCGACTTCGATTTCGAAGCGTTGAACTTCGTCGATCGTGGCCATGTCGGCGTTCTACCCGATTTGCATCCTCAGGCGAAACGGCGATGGCTGTGCCGCGTCACGCCTCGCCGCCGCGAACAACGCCGCGTCATCGCGAATCTCACGCTCGATCTCGGCTTGGTGATCGAAGTAGTACAGCAGCGCGGCGTGGACCTCGGCCAGGGTCAGGTGCGGGTGCTGGCGGCAGATTTCGTCGGCGGACCAGCCATACGCGAGGTGATCCGTCACGATCTGGCTCACCCGGACACGAGGAAACCGTGCGATCCGCGGCGACTCTCCGGCGGCGGACTCGATATGCGGGTAAGTCGTTTCGACGGACATGGAAAGCCACTCGATTCGAGTTCGCGTTCATCATCGAGAGCGGCACGCCTCAATTCCGCTCCCCGTTCCCCCCGCTCAGCCGTTGCCGCAAATAGCCCGCGCGGGCGGCGTTGCGGTCGGCCGTGTCGAGCCGTTGGTGGCGGAGCTTCTGCAGGTGCGCCGGCTGCGTGTGGATGAAGAGTTCGTTCACCGTCCGCATTTCGAGGTCGTCGATCAATTCGAGGTCGATCCCCATCCGCACGCTCGACAGCAGGTGCATCGTCTCCTCGGAACTGATCGCCTGGGCGTTTTTGAGGATCCCGTAGGCCCGCGAGATCTGGTCGTGCAGCCCCTGCCGGTTCTGCTTGACCAGTTCGCCGCGCATCCGCCGCTCGTACTTGATGATGTTCGGCACCACGTCGCGCACGGTCTGGATGATCTGCTCTTCGCTCTTGCCGAGCGTCACCTGATTGGAGATCTGGTAGAAGTCTCCCATCGCCTGGCTGCCTTCGCCGTACAGTCCGCGGACGGCGAGGCTGATCTTGTGCAGGGCGTTGAAGACCTTCTGGATCTCCTTGGTGAGCACGAGCGCGGGCAGGTGCAACATCACGCTCACGCGAATTCCGGTGCCGACGTTCGTGGGGCACGCCGTGAGATAGCCCAGCCGCTCGCTGAAGGCGTAGGTCACCTGCGACTCGAGGGCGTCGTCGATCCGGTCGATCTCGTTCCAGCACTCCTCGAGCGCGAACCCCGAGTGCAGCACCTGGATGCGGAGGTGGTCCTCCTCGTTGATCATCAGGCTGACGTTCTCTTCGTCGCTGATGCCCACGCCCCGCGAGCCGTGGCTTTCCGCGTGCTCGCGGCTGATGAGCTGCCGCTCGACGAGGAACTGGCGGTCGATCTCCTCGAGACCGTTGACGCTGAGGTAGTTCAAGCGGGCGGCGGGAGACAGCCCTTCGAGCTTGTCGCGGAGCAGCGATTCGATTTCGCCCCGCACGCCGTCGTTGGCCCGGGTGAGGAACGGGAACTGGGCGAGGTTCCGCGCCAGGCGGATGCGCGTCGAGATGACGATGTCCGACTCGGGACCGTTCCCGCGCAGCCACTCGCCGCTGGTTCCGGTGAGAGAGTCGAGATTCACGGATGCTGCTCCCATTCGGTAGGCATTCTCAACTCTCCACTCTCAACCCTCTTCCTCGCCCTGGGCGAGTTTCGTCTCGAGCTGCTGAATGTCGTCCCGCAGTTTCGCCGCCGCTTCGTACTGCTCGTCCTCGATCGCCGTCCGCAGTTCATTGCGGAGCTTGATCAACTGGTATTGCCGACGGCTGGCGTCGGGAGCGCGCTTCGGGAACTTGCCGCAGTGCTGCGTTTCCCCGTGAATGTTTTCCAGCAGGGGGAGCAGTTCGTCCTCGAAGGCGATGTAATCGTGCGGGCAGCCGAGCCGCCCCTGGCTGCGGAACTCCTTGAAGGTGATTCCGCAATTCGGGCAGACGAGCTGGTCGATCTCTTCCAGATCCTGATCGCCCGAGACTTCCGCGAGCTTCGCCGCCAGGCCTTCGGCGTCTTCCGCCTCGGTGTCGGCGTACTTGAGGTACTCCTGCGCGCACGATTCGCAGAGGTGCAACTCCTGCGCGTCACCGTGCTTGATCTCGGTGATGTGCAGCGTGGCCGTCTTCTGGCAGCGATGACACTTCTTCATGATCGTCCCGCGAAAGTCTGCCTAATTCTAGCGGTGAGACGGGGGGTGTCAAGCGGCTGCCCGGCGCTCGCTGGGCGACGTAACGGCCGATGATTATTATGGATAAGCGCGCCCTTCCGCGCGCCAGAATCCGCCCTGTCGCCAAGGCCCGAATCGCCCCCGCATGTCCCACTCGCCCGACTTCGAAACCTTCGCCCGCCTCGCCCGCGCGGGCGATCTCGTGCCCGTCTTCCGCACGCTCCTCAGCGACACGCTCACCCCGGTCAGCGCCTACGCCCGCGAGAAGATCGGCCGCTACAGCTTCCTCGGCACCGGCGCGTTCCTGCGACTTGAAGCCTACGGCCGCGAGATCGTGCTGACGGAAGGCGACCGCGTCGAGCGCCGCACCGTCGCCGATCCGCTCGCCGAACTCGGCCGATTGCTGGAAGAACATCGCGCCGTCCACGTTCCCGGCTTGCCGCGCTTCTGCGGCGGCGCGGTCGGCTACGCCGGTTACGACGTCGTCCGCTATACGGAAGAACTGCCGAACCCGCCCGAAGACGATCGCCGCGTCCCCGACCTGTCGTTCGCCCTTTACGACAGGATGGTGATCTTCGACCAGCTCCAGAAAACGGTGCAGGTCGTCGCCCACGCCAGTGGGGCGGACTTTCAGTCTGCCCGAGCCGAAAAGCATGGCGACTCGACCGGCGGTTCCCCCCTCACCCTGACCCTCTCCCCCAAAAGGGGAGAGGGGACTTCCGAAGCGATGCCCAATGAGGCGACCGAAACCGAACTGCGCGCCGCCTACGACCGCGCCTGCCGCCGCGTCGACGAACTCTGCGAGCAGCTCCAGCGTCCCGACTCGCTCACCCTCTGCGACATCCGCGTCGACCGTGCCGATCCGCCGTTCGATTTCGAATCGAACTTCACCCGTCCGGCCTTCGAGGCCGCCGTCGAGACGTGCAAGGAGTACATCCGCGCCGGCGACATCTTCCAGGTGGTCCTCAGTCAGCGCCTCAAGCGCGAGACGAACGCCACGCCGCTCGACATCTACCGCGCGCTCCGCGTCGTGAACCCCAGCCCGTTCATGTTCCTGCTGCGGACGCCGACGGTCGATCTCGTCGGCAGCTCGCCGGAGATCATGGTCCGCGTCGAGGACGGCGAGACGACGATCCGCCCGCTCGCCGGCACGCGCCGCCGCGGCCAGACCGACGAAGAAGACCGCCGCCTGGCGGAAGAACTGCTCGCCGACCCCAAGGAGCGGGCCGAGCACGTGATGCTCATCGACTTGGCGCGGAACGACCTGGGCCGCGTCGCGCAGTACGGAACGGTCCGCCTGTCCGACGTGATGGTCGTCGAGCGATACAGCCACGTGATGCACATCACTTCAAACGTCTCGGGGAAGCTGCGACCCGGCACGACCGCCCTCGACGCCCTCCGCGCGGGCCTGCCGGCGGGCACGGTCTCCGGCGCGCCGAAGGTGCGGGCGATGGAGATCATCGACGAACTGGAACCCCACCGCCGCGGCCCCTACGCCGGCGCGGTGGGCTACATCGACTTCACCGGCAATATGGACACCTGCATCGCGCTCCGCACGCTGGTGATGCAGGGACAAACCGCCTACATCCAAGCCGGCGCCGGCATCGTCGCCGACAGCGTGCCGGCGAGCGAATACGAAGAAACGCTCAACAAGGCGAAGGGGCTGTTGAAGGCGATGCAGATCGCGGAGGAGCAGGTGGCGGGGGATTAATGGCGGCCCCTCGAACGAAACCAAAGAGCCGCGCACGAAGTAAGCGGGGGATCGCCTCGCACCGGCGTCGGAGCAGGAGGCGAGGGATCGCGAATCCGCTGATTGACTTCGGGGCCGAAGTGGAATGTAATGGCGAGTGCGACGCTACGAAGTCGAGGAGTCGAATGACGCAACAGGAACTACTGGACGAGATCGAATCGTTGCCGCCCGAGGTGCAGCGGCAGGTCGCTGATTTCATCGCCTTTCTGCGGCAGCGCTACCGCCCCGCCCGTCCCGCCCGCGGCCGGGATCTCGCCAAGGAGCCCTTCGTCGGCATGTGGCGCGATCGGACGGATCTGGAAGACAGCACCGCATGGGTCCGCAGCGCCCGAAAGGCCGAATGGGGC
>JBBDNT010000105.1:0-5965 GCA_040877445.1 Planctomycetaceae bacterium | reverse complement strand
GGGATCGAGCCGCGGAGGACGCCGGGGGCGCGGAGAGTTCGATTCGGCGCGAGCTGACGCGGGACATTCTTCTTGCATTTCGCCCTCGGAGGAATAGACTGGCGATTCGTCAGCGGCGTTTCGACGGCGCCGGGAGAACCATCGACGCCGCGGATGTCCCGGAATCGAGTCTTGCCATGAATCGCGACGACGCCTTCGACTACGCACCCCTCACCGAACCCGAGCGCTACGAACTCGACGAAGGACCGGCATATCGCTTCGATTTCGATCGCCGCGACTTCGTCAAGACGCTCGGCGGGGGACTGCTCGTGCTGATGCTCCTCGACCCCGCCGAGGCGCAGCAGCGCGGCGGTCGGGGCGCTCGCGGCAGAAGCGGCGCCGCCGGCGGAGCCGATCTCGCCGCGCGGCTGCACGTCGCCGAAAGCGGCGAGATCACCGTTTACACCTCCAAGACCGAAGTCGGCCAGAACATTCGCACCTCGCTCGCGCAAGCCATCGCCGAGGAACTCCGCGTCGATCCGCTGTCGATCAAGATGGTGATGGCCGACACCGACCTCGTCCCCGACGACGGCGGCACCGCGGGGAGCCGTTCGACCCCCGACACCGCCCAGCGTCTCCGCACCGCCGGCGCCGCCGCCCGCGAGGCGCTCATCGACCTCGCCGCCGCGCACTGGAAGGTCGATCGCGGGCAGCTTTCCGCAGCAGACGGCCAGATCGCCCGCGCGGACACCGGCGAAGCGATCGAATACGGCAAGCTGACGCAGGGGCAACGGCTCACGCGCACGATCCAAGGCAATCCGCCGCTCACGCCGGCCCGCGAATGGAAAGTCGCCGGGCAGTCGTTGAAGAAAGTCAACGGCCGCGACGTCGTCACCGGCAAGCATCAGCACACGGCCGACCTGCGGCTCGATGGTATGCTTTTCGGCAAGGTGCTTCGCCCGCCGTCGTACGGCGCGACGCTCGTCTCGGCCGACACGCAAGCCGCGCAAGAACTTCCCGGCGTGACGGTCGTCCGCGACGGCGACTTCATGGGCGTCGCCGCCCCGACCGAACTCGAAGCCGAACGCGCGCTCGCGGAGATCAAGGCCAAATGGCGCGCGACGCCGCAAATTTCGCACAAGGAACTCTTCGACGAACTGCAGCGCACCGGCGGAGCAGGGGGCGGGGGACGCGGCGGCGCGACCCGCGGCGGTTCGGTCGAACGCGGTCTCGCCGAGGCCGACGTGAAGTCCGAGGCGACCTACACCATCGCCTACATCGCCCACGCCCCGCTCGAACCGCGGGCCGCCGTCGCCGAATGGACGGAGGGGAAGCTCACCGTCTGGACCGGCACGCAACAGCCCGCGCGCGTGCGGGGAGAACTGGCGAGCGCCTTCCGCATCGGGCAGGACGACGTGCGGGTGATCGTCCCCGACACCGGCTCGGGATACGGCGGCAAGCACACCGGCGAGGCGGCGGTCGAGGCGGCGCGAATCTCCCGCGCCGCGAAGAGGCCGGTCAAACTCGTTTGGACCCGCGAAGAGGAATTCACCTGGGCCTACTTCCGCCCCGCCGGCGTCATCACCGTCAACGGCGGCGCGAAGAAGGACGGCACGCTCACCGCGTGGGACTTCCACAACTACAACTCCGGCGGCTCCGGCATCCGCATGTCCTACGATGTGCCGAACCAGGTGGTCGAGACGCATTCCGCGCGCTCCCCGCTGAGGCAAGGCTCGTACCGCGGGCTCGCCTCGGCGGCCAACTGCTTCGCCCGCGAGACGCACATGGACGACCTCGCCCACGCGGCCGGCATCGACCCGCTCGAGTTCCGCCTGAAGAACCTCCGCGACCAGCGCCTGCGGGCGGTGTTCGTCGCGGCGGCGAAAGCCTTCGGCTGGGAAAAAGGGCAACCCGGCAAGCCACGCGGCATCGGTCTCGGCGGCGGCACGGAGAAAGGCTCGTACGTCGCGACCTGCGCCGAAGTCGAGGTCGATCCGCAAGGCCGCGTGAAGGTGCTCCGCGCGACGAGCGCCTTCGAGTGCGGCGCTGTCGTGAATCCCGATCAGCTCGAGAACCAGGTGGAAGGCTGCATGATGATGGGCCTGGGGGGCGCGCTGTTCGAGGCGATCGAATTCGAGAACGGCAAGATTCTCAACGCGGGCTTCTCGACCTACCGCGTCCCCCGCTTCCGCGACACGCCGGAAATGGAAGTCGTGCTCCTCGACCGCAAGGATCTCCCGTCAGCGGGTGCGGGCGAAACCCCGATCGTCGGCATCGCCCCCGCGATCGGCAACGCGATTTTCGCGGCGACCGGCGTGCGGCTGCGCACGCTGCCGATGGCGGCGGGTGGGGTGACGATGCAATAGTAGTGGGCGGGTGGCCCGGCCGAAGGCCGGGTCGCTTCAGCGACAAGACGCCGGCGCCCTGCGCCATCGTTCGATGAGAAGTTTGCAACCACCCGAGCGCCTGCCGCGCCGAGTCGCCGAATCGAACGGCGTCTGGAAGCCGAAACAAGCGGAAATCGCATGGCGCGGCTTCTCGTCGCTGCGCGACACCGCCTTCGGCCGTGCCACCCTGCGACGGACAACCGAGGCGGATTCCCGCGTCCGGCCCGCATTCGCGAGCGATCATCGAACGGGGTGGCCTGAGCGGCGGATCGGCGATTAGACGGACTTACGCCGCTTGACGTTTTACCGATGAGTCCCTATGCTGCACTCGCCAGTTTCGGTCTTCTGTGCTCGGAAGTCGAGCCGACCGGCGCTGGAAGGTCCGAGCGGCGGGCAGATGCCTTTCGCTCAAAACGATGGAGGTCGTCATGACCGTTCGTGCCAGTTCCGCGTCCGCGCCCACGTCACTCTCCCGTTCCTTTACGATCCCGGCGGAAGAGTTTCGCAGTCTGCCCATTCCGGGCTACGACGGCGCCAAAATCGGCACCTGCTTCGCAAACGTCGCCGATTTGCCTCCGGGCCTTGCTGACTTCATGAAAGTCAACCCGCGCGTTCCAAAGCGGAATGCTAAGGGTGTGCTGAGCGGACCGGTTCCAAAGGCAATCCTGGCCACCTTGCGCGAATCGCCGGAGGAGATGGCCCTCAAGAATGTGGGCATCTACATCTTGGCTGACAGTGTCGAGCACGCGCGTGAGAAAGGCGGCGCAGGAGTGCTCACTCTGACCCTCACCGATCAACAAAAGCAGGGCATCGTCAACGGCGGCCACACGTTCGCTGCTATTCGCGAGGCGGTCGAGACGGCGGACGACGATCAGTTGGCGGCGCTCCAAGAAGCGTTCGTTCGCCTCCACCTCCTGCAAGGTGTCCCACACGACATGGTAGCGGAGATCGCCGAAGGCTTGAACCGGTCCAAGCAGGTTCAAGACCCTTCACTGGAGAATCTCCGCGGCCACTTCGACGAAATCAAGAAGGTCATGGCCGGGCAGGTTGGACATGACGCAATCGCCTATCACGAGGGTGCGGACGGTGATGTTTACATTGCCGAAGTCCTGGCGCTCATCGAGATCTTCAACTTCGATCGCTATCCGAAAGACGAGCACCCCTACGGCCTTTACGCGCATCAGTCGAGGGCGGTGAAGGAGTTCGCCGAAGATTTCGAGTCCGATCCGTCACCAGCGAAGCTCGTCATCCAGCGTTTGCCAGAAATCTTGAAGCTCGCGGACATGATCAGACGGGACGCGCCTCCTCTCGCCAAGGATCGGGCTAACTTCCAGATTGGTCGAATGAAGCTCGGCGAGGGGAAAAGGGGCCGCGTTGCCAGTGCCGAGGCGCATCTTTACTTCCTCGGGGAGAAGAGCAAGTATCGTCTGCCCAACGGCTGGCTCTATCCCATCCTCGCCTCGTTCCGCGCCAACGTCCTCTGGGATCTCAAGAAGTCTCGATTCGATTGGCGAGTGCCCAATGAGGAGATTCTGAATCGCTGTCTCCCCGATCTTGTGACGGTGTGCGTGAACGAGCATCGCAACAACAACCAGAAGCCCGAGTGGGTTGGTAAGCGTGACTCGGCCTACCGCCAGTGTCACCTGCATGTGGAACTGTATCTCGCCAAGCAAGGAAAGCTCGGCTAACTAGCGGGGTGGCTGGGGCGCTCTATGAATCGGCACGACCGGAACGCTCCGCTTGCGCATGGCGAGTCGACGAACGATCGGAGTCCTGGCCCCAGCGCTTGCTCACCCGCTTCCCACATCACTGGGGCCAGCACCTCGCCCGGCGTGCGAAGCGCTTTGCGCAAAGAATCTCGTTCCTCCCCGCAACCCGACAACGCGCCCCAGCCACCCCGCCGTTTCGAGTGATGCGGTTCGAAGTGGAATTCGAAACGCGGATGGAGTAGGAATGGTGCCGGGCGCTCGTCTTGCCGTTTCGCGCGTATCCCTTCCATTCAATCGGTTCGCGAATTCCAGTCGCGTTCGATGCGGACCGCGCGCCACGAAACGTCGGCGTCGGCATCGAAGGGAGCGCAGTGGCTCATTCCAAAGGGTTCTCCGCGTGATCGGTCGCCGCATCGGGTGGAAAGCGCTGGGGGTGGTTTGCCGGTCGTTGGCGGCGACGTTGACGGCGGGGATCGGGATCCGCAAGGCGGTCGAACTGGCCGCGAACAAGTCGCACGATTCCGTGGCCCGGCGGGCGTTGGGGGAAGTCTCCGAGGCGATCGCGCAGGGCAACGAAGTCTCCGAGGCGATGCGCGCCCAAGGGCGGGCGTTCCCCGAACTGCTGGTCGAAATGGTCGCGCTGGGCGAGCACACCGGAGCGCTGCCGGAAATCCTCAAGCGGCTCGGCGAGCATTACGAGAACAACATCCGGCTGCGGCGGACTTTTCTGGGAATGATCGCCTGGCCGTGCATTCAACTCGTGCTGGCGATCCTCGTCGTGGGCGGGGTGATCTACATTCTGGGATGGATCGCCGAGTCGCGGGGAGGGGAGCCGCTCGACATCTTCGGCCTCGGCCTCATCGGGACGCGCGGCGCCCTGACGTGGTACGCGCTGACGTTCGGATCGCTGTTCGGGCTGATCGGCGGCTACCTGCTGGTGTCGCGGTCGCTGTCGGGGAAGATGTTTCTCGACCCGGTGCTGATGCGCGTCCCGGTGGTGGGAAAGTGCATGCGGGCGTTCGCGCTGGCCCGGTTCTCGTGGGCGTTCTCGCTGACCCAGCAAACCGGAATGCCGATCGAGCGGTGCCTGCAAGTCAGCCTGCGAGCGACGCGGAACGGCTCGTTCATCGCGGGGACGCGCTCGATCTGCCGCGCGGTCGCGGCCGGGGACGAACTGCACGAGGCGTTCGCGGCCTCGGGCCTGTTCCCGGGCGAATTCCTGGAAATGGTCTACGTGGGGGAGACTTCGGGGACGATTCCGGAAACGCTCGCCCGGCTCAGCCCGCATCTCGAGGAAGACGCCCGCCGCACGCTGGCGATGCTCGCGGCGATGCTCGCCTGGGGCGTGTGGCTGGCGGTGGCGGCGTTCATCATCTTCTTGATCTTCAGCGTGGTGTTCTGGTATTTGGGGATGCTCAATCAGGCGATGGGGGGGAGATGAGGCGCGGCGATCGGTCGGGGCAGATCGACTCCCCGGCGCCTCGGGCGGATTCAGGCCGCGGCGGGGATTGATTCTACCGGTAGCCGACGCCCGCGGATCGAGCCGCGACCGTGAGGGAAGTCCCCAGCGCGGGAATGACGGGAAGGCGCTGGCGCGCGTCGTTCCCGCGAAAGCGGGAATCCAGAGGATGCGCGGACGGGGCTCACATGGGTAGCCGCCTTGGCGATTGCTGGATTCCCACCTGCGCGGGAATGACGGGAAGGCGCGCGGGAATGATGGAAGCACGGGGACAGGTCCATTTTCCGCATTGTGCTCAACGAACTTGGTTGACTCGCCCGCGGAAAATGGACCTGTCCCCTTTCCCCGCGACCGTGAGGGATCGGACGAAGCGGGTCGCGTTCGAAAAACCGCTTCCTGACGGGCGCGGCTCGATGCGCGTGTCCGCGGAG
>JBBDNT010000104.1:0-5981 GCA_040877445.1 Planctomycetaceae bacterium | reverse complement strand
CCCAGGCCCGAGGTGCACGTCCACGATTCCCAGATGGATGGCCAGTCGCTTGTAGACGCCGTGGAAACCGAAGATTCGCGGAGTCTTCAGGTAACTCCGGGCATCGAAGTACCCATGTCGGCCGAGCGCCCGTCGTGCCACGAGCGTTCCGGGAATGCCCCACACACCATTCTCGTCGTTCATCTCCCGGATAATGGATTCGACGATCAGCCATTCCCAGACGAGGTGCGGGGAGGCGTCCCGCTGTCCCGGATCGCCTTCCAGGCCTTCGGTGACCAGCGCCCCTACCGCCATCGCCGTCAGGAACCGCACCCGCTGCATCCGCTCGCGCACCGCGGGAACGAGCTGCACCGCCAATTGGTCGGCGATCTGGTACAGCCCGAGCGGATCGAGAGTTCCCTCGCTCGAACCGGGTGGGTCGTAACTGGTCAGGAATGGAAACGTCGGAGGCATCGCATCGGCTTTCGGGTTTCGATTCGTGATGGTTGATGAGCGGACGCATCATCGAGGTGCCGACGCCGAGAGTCGTGGTCGGCTACGAGAGTCGAACATCATCCTCGAGCCCCAACTCCCGTAAACCGGTCTTCGCATCGGAGGACTTGGAATCTGCGTGTTCCCGCTCCACCTTGATCTCGAAGGAGACTTCAATCTTCAGGTCGGGCGAAGTCGCGTGTTTGCTGAGCACCTTCGTGTAGAAGTTCATCCATTTCTGCGGGGGGACGGTGCCGCGCCAGCGGATGTACTGCGCCCCGGGCGTGGGCGGCGGCGGCGGCGGGTCGTCCGTCGTCGTGATTCGCACCTCGGCCAACGCCTCGATCCCGCTCGCCGCTGCCTTCACGGTGAACGCGCCCCCGTGGTCGCCGGCGGTGAACATGCCGGCCGCATCGACCGCCCCGCCCGTCGCCGACCATTCGACACTGCCGACCGCGATCGGCTGGCCGTACTGGTCGATCCCCGCGCACGTGAAGGCCGCCTGCTCGCCGATCTTGACCGTGACGTGCTCCGGCCTCACGAGAAGCTGTGCGAGCCGGGGCGGCTCGCGCAGCTTCTGGGCCTCGTCCGCTTTGAGGATGTAGACGTCGTCCGAAATCTCCACGTCGGCATCGAACAGGCTCTCCTTCAGTTTCTCCAGCTTCAGTCGGCCGGAGGCATCCTTGACCGCGTAGCCGATGATACCCTGCGAAACGCCGTCCGCGATCGCCCTCTTCACTACCTCCGAGTTGATGAGCCGCGGCAGCAGCGGCGATGAATAGAACGCATCGCGGACGCTCTTGGTCGACCATTCCGTCATCGACGCCGGCCAATAGTTCGGCAGCTTGCGGGCGGGGACCGAATCGACGACCTCGTCCAACCCGCCGCTCCCGAGGCGCTGAAGGTACACGTCGACGATGCACCCCGCGGCGCTCGACGTGATGTTCCCCAGGTCGATGTGACGCAGCTTGTTGTCTTTGCCCAGCAGATACAGGTGCTTGTACGCCCGGAAAATCGCCTCGTCGAGATCACGGCGGGCGTTGGCCAGGTTGCGGGCGAGGAGCTTCAACTGCCCTTCGTCGATCCGCTTCTTCGTCTCTTCATCGTCGTCCACGTCTTCCCATGCCAGCACTTCGCGGGCCTTGTCGAAGACGTTCTCCGAGGGATCGGGCGCGGCGAAGATCAGGGCCGATTTGAACGTCCGCCCGCTCGTACCGGAATCCTTCACGATCGCATTCATCAGATCGAGTGTCGCTCGCTCCTCGGCCGGGTGATCGAGGTCCAGCGCCACCAGCGTGATTTTCGGAACCTCCTTCACGTCGTTGCTGCGCTGGGGATAGAATTCGCGCTCGACGAATCGGCAGGCATCCGTCCCGTTCTTGCGGAAGATGTCCTCGGTGCGTTTCTGGATTCGCTTGTCGATCTCCTTCGCCTGCACCGCGCCGCGGCGCGTCACCAGCACCTGGTTCAGGTTCGGCGACAACCCGAAGTGATACCGGTTGCGCTCCCATTGCAGATAGAAGCAAGTACCGGCCAAGCCCTCGAGGACCGTATCGACGTCGGCGGTGTTGATGTCCGGGCCGCAGACGTCGGTTTTGATCTCCGGGAGCGACGCCTCCGCCCGCGACTGGCTCTGGCCGCCGTTCGACTCGAAGAAAATCGTCGTCGCCACCTTGCGGTGAAGCTGGGATTTCCTGATCGCGTCGGAGGCCTCCTTGTCGAGTTTCAGACTGTGCGATTCGCTTGCCTTGCCGGCGATGTCGGCCGCGACCGGAATCTCCAACTCGTCCGATCCCAACTGATTGAACAGCGCCGCCCGGAAGATCGGGTTCTCGAGCGGTGCCAGCCCCAGCGTGATCAGCGGCTCGTTCGTGACCTTGCGGTGCTCGTCCTGGTAGTTGTGCGCCACCCACAGGGCCAGCAACCGCAGGATTCCGCGAGTCCGCTGGAACCGCGGCAGGCTCTGCCACTTCCGCTCGAAGACCGAAATCACCGAGGGATGAAACGGGTAGCAGGCGCGAAACTGCTCGTGGACGGAATCCCTGTCGATGCCGGCGAGTTCCGGCGCATGGTCCGCCGCCCATTCGGCGTAGGCCGAGCAGGTCGCCTTGGCGTCGTTCGTCAGCCCGTCCCATTCGAACAGCCGGCGGCGAATGATCTCCGACATCTCCTTGTCCGCCGACATCAAAATCGCCTTCCCCAGGCGATCGCACAGCTTCTTGATCGAGTCGTGGTCGCGCTGGTCGTCGGGGTTCATCTCCAGGTCCGAGCGCGGGATCGACACGCACAGCACGAGGTTGTTCCGTGCCCGCGATTCCTCGCACAGGTTCTGCAGGAAGTTGAAGAACTGGTCCCGCATCCCCAGCTTCCGCCCGCTGCTCACGTAATTCAGCAGCTCGTCCATCAGGATCAGCGTCGGCCCCGCGGGGAGCATTTCGCGGATCACGTCGCCCGCGGGGGCCACCCCTTGGGCATCGTGCTGAGCGACCTTGGCGAACGTCGCCGCGCCGCCGAGTTGCCAGGCGATCTCGCCCCACGGCGTCTTGCGCGTCGGCTCTCCGGGTGCGTGGCGGCCGGTGATCGCGTCGAACTCCGTCCCCACGAAGACCGCCACGTCCGCCCTGGGGACCGTCGAAACCTGCGCCTTTTCGAGCAGCGAGGCGACTCCCTTCCAGGCTTTCGCCTCGTCACCGTGCCGGGCGAGGTGGAACAGCGTCGCCAGGGCGTGCGTCTTGCCGCCGCCGAACTGCGTCGCCATGTTGAACACGGCCGACGTCTCGACCTGGATGCCGTTCAACCGCCGCAGAACCTGCGACGCCAGTCCCTGCAGGCTGCCGGTCAGATAGGTCCGCTCGAAGAACCGGGCCGGGTCGGCGTAGTCCTTCGGCACGGTGTCGCGGGCGGTGCGAATGTGGTCGAGATGGACGGCGAACTCCGAGGCGTCCAGCGCGCGATTCTCCCGCAGATCCTCGCGGGGCGTGACCACCTGATACCACGGCTTGAGCTTCGCCATCGAACTGTCTCCGAATGCGATTCAGGACGCCTCTCGGTCGCGCCGCGACAGACGCGCCTTTCGCTGTTGATACTGGGTCTCCAGATTCATCCAGAACCGGGCCGGAACCCGCGTCGCCTTCTCCAACTGCAGCGAGACTTCCTGCGAGAGTCGCGTTTCACCCTCGATCAAGCGATCGACGTGCGTCACGCCGCAACCGATTCGCGCCGCGAGTTCGCTCCGCGTGATTCGCAGGTTCTCGATCGTCTCTTGCAGGATTTCGCCAGGCTCCGTGATGTAATCCGGCTCGAAAGAATCCTGCTCCGGCTCGGTCGCATTTTTGGACATCCCTTGGCCCTTCTCGCGTCAAGCGGGTTGCTCGTCCCACGACTACAGCCCCAGCCCCTTCTTCCGCGCCAGCACTCCCTCCACCCAGCGGCGTTCTTCCGTGCCGGGCGGATAGAGCTTGTTGAGGTTGTCGGCGAGTTTCCAGAAGCGGGCATCTTTGCCGACGCCGTCTTCCACGAGAAATCGCTTGAGCAATTCGCCGCGGTTGGCGGCGAACAGGATCATCGACTGGTGGACGCGGTCGAGCACCGTGCTGCCGGGGGGCGGGCCTTTGATTTCGCCCCAGCCCGCTTCGGACGCCTCGGCTTCGTCCAACTGCTGGAACAGCGACTGCTGCTGGACCGTTCTCCGCCCTCGTCCGCTCCCGGCGGCGGCCTGCGTCCCTTTGCCGAACAGGTGCTGCGTGCGCTCGGCGACCGAGAGCAGGCGGGCCTTGTCCCCCTTGATCTCGACGAGCGATTCCGACTTGTCGAGATGCACCCCCAGCCCTTGCGCGATCTTGCGCGCGGCGTCGAACTCCAAAACGAAGCCTTTCACCGCAGAGGACGCGGAGGAACGAGAATCTTCGTCGTCTTCTGTCTCGTCTTCCTCCGCGCTCTCCGCGTCCTCTGCGGTGATCTTCTTCTTCCCGTTGCCGTTCGTCCCGCCGCCGAGCGTCCAAAGCCACATGGCGGTGAGGCGGGCATCGGGTTCCAGACCGGCGGCGTCGGCGTCCTGGAAGATCAGGGAAAGGGCCTCGTTGGAGACGGCAGCCCAGACGAATTCGAGATACTCGCGCAGTTCCGCCTTGTCGCCGTTCGCCTTCTCGACGCGGCCGTAGCGGCTGAAGATTTCGAGCGCCGGCCCGAGGCAGGCGAAGATCGCATCCGCCCCGACGACTCCCTCCGCCGCCAGCCGCGGCATCCACTCGTGAATCCGCGCCGGCAACTCGCCCAGCACATCCCGCCACTCGCCGACCGCTTCGGTGACTTGGCCATCCGCGTCCTCGCGGGGGCGACAGACGAGGTGGACCGAAGATGCAAGTGCGGCTGAGTCCATCGCCCGAAGCCGCGTTCCCATCTCGGTATCGATTGGCCACGAACCGGTAATGGTCCAAGCAGCGTCAAACATCGCCTGAATTTGCGATTCCCAACCAGCCGTCGACTTGTTCGCAAACACCACGACGCCAACTCCCGTTGGAGAGAGAAATCGCCGGCCCTCCAACATCGCTTGCCCCATTGTTCGCTCGAAGTATACACGATCCTTCCCTTTCGCATTGTCAACGATGCACTCATCATCCTTCTGCGTCAGCGCGCTCCAGAATAAAGCATTCTGACTCGCGGGCAAGGTGCGACGAAGCCAAACGTAGAAGAAGTCGGACAGGTCGGCATACGGAATGGCATCGTAATATGGTGGGTCTGTAATGAAGGCATTTGCAATATCGTCGGGCAGCGGGTGCTTGGCGGCGGAGGCAATGCCGGTGTGTCCATGCGGCAAGACGTGTTGTGCGGTTTCAAACGGAATAAGCACACATTCCAGAATGCTGCTCCACGAACCAACAGACTCTCCGAACGGGTTTGCTTCGCAGAAGTCCCACATCATCGGGATCGCTTGGCGTCCAAAGGTTGCCTGCATCTTTTGCCCAGAAGCATTCCAGCGGCAAAGCGAAGTCGCGTGTTCCGCTTGGCGGTTGATACCACACGCCAAGCATATCTGGACTGCATCCGCAATATCGTCTTGTGATGACGCGATCAGTTTGGCACCGATCTCTCGGACAAGACCCGCCATCGTCGTCAATGCCAACAACTGCCGTGGAAAAAATAGGTCACCCCAATTCAGAATCCCGTACGGCTGAACTCGGAATCCCAATCCGCCTGGGGGCGGCAATGGCTCGTCGGGGACCAGACTTCGTCGGCTCGCCTGGCTCACTTCGATTCCTTCACTCTCGCGCCGGCCTTTCCGCGCCCGCGATGTGCCGTCCTCTTTCTCGCGCCGCTCCAGTTCCGCCGCGGCGGCGGCGAACGCCGCGAGGTCGGCCTTGGTCGGCAACCGGTAGAATCGACCCTGCTCGTCGTCGCGGGTGGTGACGACGCAGAACAATCGCGCGTCGGCCGCACCGCCGCGCCGCGACTTGAGTTGCGCCCGCACGCGATCGACCTTGGTGGTGTAGCCCGTGACCGGGCAGGTGGCG
>JBBDNT010000103.1:0-6004 GCA_040877445.1 Planctomycetaceae bacterium | reverse complement strand
ATGGCCAATCCATCCTACGGTCGACCCACAAGATCAAGGTTGAAGGCGTACTACCGCCAAATTCAATCTGGATGACGTACGACGGCAGAACCGTATCGCTTCGTGGAGCCGACCATCTGGACTGGAAACGATCGTACGCCGGACGTCTCGCCGGCGGGCGGGCACGACGGAATGAAATTCCGTCCTACCCGCCCATCGCTCCGCACAATCAGACTCGACGACTTGCTACGGACGTTCACCACCAGTCGGCGTTTTCGATCAATTCGCCGTCAGCCCGATCGGCGAGTCGCCGCAGCACGTCGAGATCCATCTGTTGGGCGAAGAATCGAATGGAACCATCCCCCATCACGAACATCGCCCCGTTCGGATGATCGCTGCCGAAGCCGCCCACCTGCAGCGCGGGGTCGGCCGCGGGGTTCGCTTCGGGGGCCGCGGGCGCTTCCGGCGGCTGATCTCCCGGATCGAGCGCGGCGCCGCCCGGATCGAGCGGCCCGATCGCGGCGGCCGGCTCGAATGAATCGCCGATTTTCCAGCCGACGTTTCGCAGCGTGGCTCGCGTGCCGGACATCCATCCCAGGTCGTCGCCGTAGCTCCGCTTTTCGCCGACGAAGATCGTGGTCCCCAATCCATCGCTGATGTCGGCGAGCGTCACGCGGCTGTTGAGAAAGAGCACGCCGTTGTCGTTCGCATCGATGGGGGCTTCGGCGTCGTGATGGCAGCCGGCGTAGCTGCTGCGCGCGCGGTCGTGCGACGTATTCCACCGATCCGACGGGCAGACGAGGATCGGAATCCTCATCTTCGCGACCGGTTCGTTCGCGGCATCGTACACGCTGGCGTCGAAGTCGACGTGGCGGTGCGCATTGGGCTGATCGAGCTGCGGCAGAATGCGGGTGATCCAACCATGATGCTGCCCCACCGGCTCACTGCGGATCGGGCCGGTGGGGTTCGTCGAGCCGGGAGGGAGCGCGCCGGTCGCCGATTCGTAGGCGTGCAGCGCCATGCCGATCTGCATCAGGTTGACCGCGCAATTGCTGCGGCGCGCCGCCTCCCGGGCGGCCTGCACGGCGGGCAGCAACAGGGCGATCAGGATCGCGATGATCGCGATCACCACCAGCAGTTCGATGAGCGTGAAACCGCCGCGCGCGAGATGGGGCGAGCGTCGCATGATGGGTGGTCCTTGGGGCGATGAGTGACGAGTGACGAGTGACGAGTGACGAGTGACGAGTTGCGAGCGCTCTGAACTCATTCAGTACTCAGTACTCAGTACTCAGTACTCAGTACTCAGTACTCAACGATTCTCCTCTCGGCCCGCGCGCGCATCGTCGCGCCGGCCGGATACACTGCGACCGCGCGGATCTCGCCGCGGTCGTCGTCTTCATTCTCGGGCATCATTCGGTCGATCGTCACGGTCGCGTCGCCGCGGCCGTCGAACTCTTCGGCGGCGATCGTCCACGTTTCGCCGTTCCAGTCGGGATCGCCGTTCGCTCGCGCGCGGGCGCGGTCGAGACCGGCTTCCGCCAGCCATTCCGCCTGCGCGCGGAACTCCTCTTGCCGTTGCCCGTTCCGTTCGAGGGCGACCAACCGCGTCATCGCCGCGAACCCGGCGACGAGCACCGCCACGCAGACGAGCGCGAGCAGCGTGATGAATCCGCCCCGCGCGCCGCGGCCCCGTCCCCGCGCTCGGGGGGAACGCGCGCGGCGTGAAGCGGTCGTCGTTCGTGCGAAACGCGTCATGGTTCTTCCTCGCTTTCGGGCGCCCCGCTTTCGCGCAGGTCGTGATTCGCCCGCCTTCGATGCCGATCGACCGCCGCTTCCACCGCGATTTCGAGCGGACGCGGCGGAACGCCGGTCCGGGCATCGACGGGAGCGCGACTTCGCGTCCACGTCGCCCACCGCCCGTCTTCCGTGACCGCGAACCGCGACGCGACGCCGACTCGGAACTCGTCCCGCCGCACGACGCGGTCCTCTTCCTCGACGGACCGCGACACGCGTCCGTCTTCTCCCGAGTAGATGACCCGGCCGCCCTCGTTCATCATGAGCCGCAGCCGCGCGGGGGCGTCGGAACGCGCCTCGATCGCCCGGTGGACGTCGGCCCGAAACGCGCGGGCCAATCGCGCCCGAACGAGGTCGCTGGTCACCGCCTGCCGTTGCGCGTTCCGGACGCGCTGCATTTCGATCAACAGCCGCATCGCGAGCACGCCCAGCACGCCGGTCAGCGACACGACGACGAGGGTTTCGACCAGCGAAAATCCACGACGGCGGCTCGATCGTCCGCGGGATCGGCGCGAGCCGCTTTCGAGGGGAGGACCGGCGTGCGTCGTTCTCATGGCGTCGCCTCCGGTGAATCGCCGCCTGGTTGCGGTTCGTCGCGCGCCGGCGACCGCCGATGGACCCACATGACGAGCCGCACGGCGGCGACGGCCGACGATTCGCCTTCGCGCCAGGCGATCCGCACCGCGATCCGCTTCGCGGGCGGAACGCCGGTCGGATCGGAAACCGCGACCGCCAGTTCGGCGCCCGGGAGCGCCTCGCGGCAACGTGGAGGAAGCTCGACCGACTTCGCTGATTCGCCGTCGATTTCGTCCCACGGGGCGAGCGACAGACGTTCGAGGATGTTCTCCGCCTCGACGAGCGCGATCTGCCGGCGTTCCGTCGCCCGGCGATGCGCCTCGACCGCGGTGAGCAAAGGCAACGCCATCGCCGCGACCGCGCCGATCACCCCCAGTCCCGCGATGAGTTCGATGACCAGGCTGCCGCGGCGGGGGTAGGGCGGCGTCAACCTTGACTTCGTGGGTCGATCATCGGGGCGGGTAGGACGAACTTCAGTTCGTCGTGCCCGCCAGCCGAATGGCGCCGCCCGGAAGGCGCGTCCCTTGAGAATCACCACGAATCGCCGCATGCTTGCCGCGCGGGTTTCGCTCGGCGAACTGAAGTTCGCCCTACGCTGCCCGCACCGTCGCAGCGACCCGGACGTACCAACAAGGTCGAAGTTGACGCCGTAGTAGAACGACCGTCGAACTCGATTTTGCGAGTCGACCGATCGGGCGGGTCGGACGGAATTGCATTCCGTCGTGCCCGCCCACCGGCATCCGGCGCGATCCATTGGCGAGACCTCCGGTGAAGCGGTCGTTCGAACGATGGCCTGTAGCCGGACTCTGGCGGACGGAATACAATTCCGTCCTACTGCGCCCACCAACGTCCCCGATTCAATCCCGCTCATGTCGTTTCGTCCTATCGAATCGATGTCGCCAGGGCAGCCGTCAGTTCGATCACGGGCATCAGCATGCCCACGGCCACCAACCCCACGAGCACCCCCATGCCGACGACGAGCACGGGAACCACGAGTTCTCCCAGCATCGCCAGCCGATGATTGCGGCGATTCTCGATCGTCGTCGCGAGTTGCCTCAGCACCCAGGGAACATTGCCGGTGCGCTCGGCCGATTCGATCAGCCCCGGCTCTCCGCGGCGGAGCAGTCTCTCGCGGCGGAGCGCTTCCCACAAGTTCCCGCCCTGCTCGTGCGCGGCGCGGACGCGCCGCACCGCCCGACGAACCGCGGTCCGGCGATGATGGACTTCCAGCAGCTCGAGCGTGTCCGACAAGGGACGATTCGCCTCGATCGTCGCCGCCAGGTTCCGCAACAGGTCCGGCGTGTCCCAGCGGCGGAACCAGCGGCCGACCAGGGGAATGTCGAACTCGCCCCAGCCGCGGTACCAGGCGAACAACGCGAATCCCATCGCCAGCGGCGCAAGAACTCCCGGCAAGGCGATGAGATAGAAGAAGTCGCGGAACCACGCCGAGACGGTAATCAGCCATCTCGTCGCCGCGGGAAGCGGCTGGTCGAACCCGCTGAAGATCTTCGCGAACTCCGGGATGATCCAGACGCTGACGAACGACACGACGACGAACAGGACGATCGGCAGCGAGAGCGCGTACAGCACGAAGATCGTCGGCGAGACGGGATAATACTGCCCTTCCGCGGCGGGACCGCGGCGGTTCGCCTCGTCGCGCAAGCGGGGGGCGAGCGTTCCTGTGTCCTCTCCGATCCGGATCGCCAGCAGCGACGAGCGGGGAACCAGCCCGGGTTGACGAGCCAGCGCCTCGGACAGCGGCGCGCCCGATTGCAACTGCGCCGCCACATCCCGCAGCTTCCGCGCGAAACGCCCTTCGTGCGTGTCGGCAAAGGCTTCGATTTCGTCGGCAAGCGGCGTCTGGTTCTCGACGGCGTCGGCCAGTAGCCCAAGCAGCATCGCCTCGCGTCCCCGTCGATGCGCGCGAAGCACCACCAGCACTCCCGCGGCGAACACCGCCAGCAGCACGCCGCCCGCGAGCGTCAGGTAGAACAACGGGAGAAAGATCAGCATCCAACCGACGGCCCGCATGCGTCCCAGATCGCCGTCGATGTCGATCCACAGGGATGCCGTCGACCGGAAAGCCGCGGCGCTCGACGCGGGACGCCGGCTGAACTTTCGCCCGGCGGAAATCGCGGTCGAGCCGCCGTAGGCGATCAATCCGCACGCGACGAACGCGAACAACACCGCGAGACCGCCGCCGACATCGAGGATCGCCCCCGAAGCCGCCGCGAAAAACACCAGCAGGAGCACCAAAGCCGCCATCCCGCAGGCGCCGAGCCCGAAAATATGCAGCACGTTCCGCGTCTGGGCCTCGCTACGGCGTCCGCGTCCGCGACGCACCAGCCGCACGATCACCACCAGCGCGATCCCCGCCACCAGTGGCATGACGGCAAGCGCGAGTGCGACGAGCGCGTTCAGGATTTCGTCGAGCTGCATGGATTCAGGATGAAAGCATGGAAATGAGATGGATCATCGGCAACACCATCACGACGACTCCCACGGCGATCAGCGCGCCCACCGCCACCACGACCAGCGGCTCGGCGAGTCCCACGATGGTTCCCAGCCTCGCGCGACAGCGGGCCTCGAGCGCATGCGCGGCGGAGCGCAGCGATCGGGCGATGACCTCCGGCCGGCTACCCTGGTCCGCCTGCCGCAACGCGTGCCGGACCGGCGCGGGAAGCCGCTGGATCGCCGCCGTGGCCGTCGATGCGCCGCTCTCGATGGCCGAGGCCAAATTCTCGACGCTGCTTCGCAGTTCGCCGTTCCCCCCGACGCGCGCGGCGGCCCGCAGCGCGGCGGGGAGTGTCGCGTCGCGGTCGATCAGCAAAGCGAGCATCCGGCAGAAGCGGCTCAGTTCGATGTCGCGGAACGCGGTGCCGATCAAGGGCAGCGAATGAAACGCGCCGACGATCATCCGCCGACCGCCCGATGTCGTCGCCATCAATGGAATCACGATCGCGACGGCGATTCCGACAATCAGCACCGGACCGCCGAAGCCGATCACGAACCGCGAAAGCCGGTCCAGCAACAGCACCAGTCGCGGCAGCCTGGTGTCGAACTGACCGTGAATCTCCATGAACTGCGGAACGAGCCAGACCAAGGCGCCGAGCAGCATCGCCGCGGCAGCGAGGACCAACAACGCCGGATACGCCAAGGCCCCGGCCGCTTGCCAGCGAAGTTGCGTCGCGACCTGTTGCTGCCGGGCGTATTCCTCGAAAGTCTCGGCGAAGCCCGCTTGTCGCGCCGTCGCGAGCACCGCGGCCAGGTCCGGCGGAAACGCCCCCTTCACCGAGGCGAGCGCCGATTCGAGCGATTCGCCCGCCTCCAGCCGATCGCACAGCCTCAGGATCGCCGCGCGGCGGCGGGCGGAGGGCAATTCCTCGGCGAGCGCCCGCAGCCCGGCTTCCAGCGGCAGCCCCGCGCGGACCGTCTCCGCGACTTGCGCGGCCATCGCGGCGTTTTGATCGGAGTGGCTCATGGCGTGCAACGCCCAATCGGTGATTCATAGCGGAAGTCGCGAGACTTCCGATGCCACTTGGCAGTCCAGCAATTCGAAATTCTCGCGCTCGATTGCCGGAATCGGCGAATGTTCTACCCCGAAGGGGTTGCATTCCAAAGCCCAGGGTCGCCCGCGGCGCGGGCGCACCCAGGG
>JBBDNT010000102.1:5433-6034 GCA_040877445.1 Planctomycetaceae bacterium | reverse complement strand
GAGAGGGTTAGGGTGAGGGGGTTTATGGCCAGTCAGCGCATCACGGCGACAGTGATTCGGATCGAGCCGTCGTTCGATGCACGCCGATCCGGCGACGCGGCCGACCTGGGAACGCGACCCCGTCACCGCGTCCCTTTCACCCCAATTGGCGAGAGGGCAACTTCGCACTGCGATCGTTCGACGTCCGTCACCGTGAGCGAATTCGGGGAGACCACGGATGTCACGGATTTCACTGATAGCGGCCGGTGATCGGGCGGTGTTTGCCGAACGCCGTCTCTCGCTGGTCTTCTCGGCGATCTCGGCGGTTCTATCTTTCCGCGGGCGCAGGGAATCGAACCGCGGAGAACGCCGAGGGCGCGGAGAGTTCGCTTCGGCGAGTCCGATCTCGATTGGCGCCGCGTCCCGGGAAATCAGCGTCGATCAGCGAAGATCAGCGTTCCTTTCATTCGCACATCGAGTATTCGTCCGCCGCGTGGATTGCCGGGCAATCAGGAACACTGATCTTCGCTGATCTTCACTGATGACGCTTCCCACGCCTCGTCCCGATCCGGACTCCTGTTCATTCCGCCGCCCCATGCCCAGCGACCCGGACGCTGCGAGC
>JBBDNT010000102.1:0-5423 GCA_040877445.1 Planctomycetaceae bacterium | reverse complement strand
GCTGCGAGCGTCCGGGTCGCCTCTTCGTTCGCGTTGGCGAAACTGCGGAACCGATCGCTCACGGCGGGGCCGCGTTCGTGGGGAAACCGCGTTCCCGCTTCCGAGGTCCGCTCCGGCAGAACGGACCTACAGTACGTCCCGCCTGCCGGGCGGGACGTGGAGCGCGCTGCGGGCTTCCGGCGAAGCGGCGAGCCGGCGCGTTGCTTCGAGACGTCTTCCCGGAGGACGGAATGCAATTCCGTCCTACTCAGCGGGCTTGACGCTTCACCGTCTCGCGCGGTCCAATTCACAGTAATTCCAAGTTTGCGACTCCATCATTCCCGCGCAGGCGGGGATCCAGACTTCCACCCGCGCCGCCGCTGGATGCCCGCTTCCGCGGGCATGACGTGCCGTCGCGGACTTGGAACTACCGATTCAGCGGAAGCGCCCCATCATGCGCCGCATCGTGCGCCCTGGAACGCGACTTCCGTCAAAGCACCGCCTCTCGATCGGCAAGGACGCGAGATGACGAACGGATCCGAACCTCGCCGCACTTCGGACGCTCCCGCCGCGGCACCGACCATCGAACGGTCTCGCCGCTTTGGCTGGCTGTGGGGGTTCGCGATCGTCGCCGTCTTGCTCTTTGTGATGGGGGTGGCTTGGGTGTCGTTTGGCCTCACTGAGGACCGATCGAACCAAGTGATGTGGATGTACTACACCGGCCCAGCGGCGTTCTGCGTCCTTCTTGGCTCCTGTGTGGCATTCGCGATTTGGTGGGTCTTCGGTTCCGGCCTCTCATCGAAGGTACGAGTGGCGGGAGTTATCATTGGCGCGGCTGTGGGAGTCATACTTCTCGCTGCGGTTGGTGTCTTTCTTGTGACCTATCGCTTCGATGGGTTTTGGGGGGATATGAGTCCGCGATTTGTTCGGCGTAGTGAGCGTCCTTCAGCGACCCGTGCTGCTTCGTATTTCCAGGAGGCTGCCGAGCGGCGCGAAAACGTCCCAGATACGAGCACCATGGTAGGCGTCGCGACGCCGATCGAAATCACCGACGACGACTGGGCCGAATACCGCGGGCCCAATCGCGACGGCATCGTCCGCAACCTCGCGATCCGCACCGACTGGAACGAGAACCCGCCGCGTGCGCTGTGGCGGCATCCCGTGGGACTCGGGTGGTCGTCGTTCGCGGTCGTGGGGAACCGCGCGTGGACGCAGGAGCAACGCGGCGACCAGGAATGCATCGTCTGTTACGAACTCGAGACCGGCAAGGAGCTCTGGCTGCACGCGAACGACGCCCGCTTCGCCTCGGTGATGGGGGGAGACGGGCCGCGCGGCACGCCGACCATTCACGATTCCCGCCTGTACGCGCTCGGCGCGACCGGCATTCTCGATTGCCTCGACGCCGCCACCGGCGAACTGCTGTGGACCACGAACATCCTCGACGACGCCGGGGCGAAGAATCTCGGCTGGGGGATGGCCGGCTCGCCGCTCGTCTATGACGACTTCGTCGTCGTCAATCCGGGAACCGATCCCGACAAGGGAGGAACCGGCCAGAGCGTCGCCGCCTACGATCGCCTCACCGGCGAACGCCGCTGGTCCAGCGGCGACGAGCCGGCGAGCTATTCCGCCCCGCGGCTGGAAACGCTCGACGGCGTGCGGCAGGTGCTCGTGTTCGATGGAACCGGCCTCGCCGGCTACGATCCGGCCGACGGCGAGCAACTCTGGCGATCCAACGAATGGCGGAACGGCCCCTTGGTCAACGCCGTGCAGCCGATCGTCCGCGACGGCCGTTACGTGCTGATGAGCAGCAGCTACGATCTCGGCAGCCAGCTCCTCGACGTCCGCCGCGAAAACGGCGAGTGGCCGAGCGAGCCGATCGAACCGATGTGGAAGACGCCCGGCCGATTCCGGTTGAAGTTCAACGAGGGGGTGTATCACGACGGGCACGTGTACGGCATGGACGAGGGCATTCTCGCGTGCATCGACTACATGACCGGCGAGCAGAAATGGAAGCGCGGCCGCTACGGGTTCGGGCAACTCGTGCTCGTGGACGACAAACTGGTCGTGCTCGCGGAAGACGGCCGCGTGGCGCTCGTTTCGGCGCGATCGGATCAGTTCGAGGAATTGGCGTCGTTCGAGGCGCTCTCCGCGAAGTGCTGGAACGTGCCGGTCGTGGTGCGGGGACTGCTGCTGGTCCGCAACGCGGAGGAAGCGGCTTGTTTCGAGGTCGGCGCGGCGCCGCGACCGAACGAGACTTGATGCGCCGCGGGTCGGTCGCGGCACGATCGCGGCCCAATTTACGGTTCCTCATCCGCGGCCGCTTCCAGAATCGCGACGATCCGCTCGATCTGGTCCGGGTCGTTGAACGTCCGCCGCGCCGCTCGCAGCCGCGCCTGCCAGTAGCCGCGGACGAACTCGGCTGCGTACTCCGGGTCTTCGCGGCGCGTCTCGTCGAGCATCGCCTGTTCGTCGGGGGAGATTTGAAGCTGATCGTTCTCGTCGAGCGAGGGAGACTTGCGCGGCGGTCGGCGAGGCCGCGAGAGGACGCGCATCAGCTTGCGGCGGGCGTAATCGAGGGCGGTCAGGCTGGTGTGGTCCGCGAGGTTCGGATCCGCCCCCGCCGCAAGCAGCGCCTCGACGGTCGCCACGCTGGGAGAGAAGCCGCGAACATTGGCGATCAACGGCGTGCGTCCCTTCTTCGAGGCGCAGTTGGGGTCGATCCCCCACGAGAGCCGCTCCGCCACGAGGTCGGCATCGCCGCGCTGGGCGGCGAGATACAACAACTTCTCGAAATTGCGGCGATGCTTCGGATGCCGCGCGAGGCCGGGGAAGTCGTCGGGAAAGTCGTCGGACATGAATGGCTTCCGACCGGCGGTTTGGTCGAGTTGGCTATGATTCTCGGTGCCCGGCGAGCAGCGCCCGCGCCTCGGCGTCGCCGCAGGTGATCTCGAAGCCGAGATCCTCGATCATTCGAAAATCCTCTTCCGGCGTTTGCCCCTTCGTCGTCAGGTAGTCGCTCACGAACATCGAGTTCGCGGGGTACAGGCCCAGCGGCTGCATCGAGCGCAGATTCACCTCGCGTCCGCCGGCGATGCGGATTTCCGTCGCCGGGTTCGTGAAGCGGAACAGGCACAGCGCCTTCAGACAGAACCGCGGATCGAGTTCGTGCCGCGCCTCCAGCGGCGTCCCTTCGATCGACGTGAGGAAGTTGATCGGGATCGACTCGACGCCCAATTCGCGGAGTTCGAGGGCCACGTCGACGATGTCGTCGGCCGTTTCTCCCATTCCGACGATCATCCCCGCGCAGAGTTCCATGCCCGATTCGCGCACCGTCCGCAGCGTGGCGAGCCGGTCTTCGTAGGTGTGCGTCGTGCAGATATTCTCGTGAAAGCGGCGGCTCGTGTTGAGGTTGTGATTCACGCGATCGACCCCCGCCTTCGCGAGCCGCGCCGCCTGATCCGGCTTGAGCAATCCCAGGCAGCAGCAGACGTGCAGACCGTGTTCCGCCTTGATCCGCTCGACGGTGCGGGCCACGTGCTCGACCTCGCGATCGCTCGGCCCGCGGCCGCTCGCCACGATGCAATACGTGCGGGCATTCGCGGCGACGGCGGCGGCGGCCCCCTGCATCAACCGCTCTTCGTTGAGCAGCGGATAACGCTCGATCGCCGCCTCGGACACGACCGACTGCGAGCAATACCCGCAATCCTCCGGGCACAGGCCGCTCTTGGCGTTCTTCAGGTAGTACAACTGCACCGTCAGGCCGAAATATCGCCGGCGGATACGGAACGCGGCCGCGAGCAATTCCGGCAGTTCGACGTCCGCCGCGGCGAGAATCGCCCGGGCTTCGTCTCGCGTCGGTTCGCGACCATCGAGCACGCGGTCGGCCAGCGCGCTCCAATCGAAGGAAGGCGAATAATGGGGCGAATCGAGGTGCGATTCATCGGTGGAAGTCGCGAGCGGCATCGAGTCGAAAGTCCTTCGTCGGGTGATCATCGTCGTGCCGGGGCGCGCGGATCGCCGCCCCGGGGCATGCGGTCCCGAGGCGCTCGGTATTCGCGATCCTCCGCGCGGGAACCGCCGCGCAGTCTACTGTCCGATTCCCGCGGCAGACAAGTCCGGAGAAAACGCCGCCGTGTTCGGGGCAGTGCGACGCGCTTTGCGCTGCACGGTCCCGCGCGGCGTGGGTCACGCCATTCGTCGATGGCGTTCGCGCGAAGTCCCCCACTTCCCTTTTGGGGGAGAAGGTCGGGGTGAGGGGGTTGCACTCCGATTCGGCCGCCTCGCCGGATCGACTTGCATCGAATGATGGCTCGGATCGACGCATCGTCGCCGCGATGCACTGGCCGGCTGCAAGCCCCCTCACCCTGGCCCTCTCCCCCGCAAAGCCGGGGGAGAGGGGACGTCGGCCGCTTCCGCGGCCTTGAGATCGCAATGTGCGTCGCACGCCCCCGCGTCTGGAACCCGGCGGACGAGATCGCGCGGCGGTGGAATCGGCGGGGGGATTCACTACAATCGGAACGCTTCCCGCGAGGCCTCGTTCCTGCTCGCCTTCCGCCTCGCATTCGATTCATGCCTGCTTCGTGGAGCATCCGCCGTGAGCCAAGCCGGTCTCGATTCGCAAGTCGCCCAGGCCCGGGAGCGTCTCGACGCCCACACCCGCGAAACCGTCGAGTGGCACTTCAACCCCGAAACCGGCTCCCCGTTCTGGATCGAAAAGTCGGCCACGCTCGGCTTCGACCCCCGGAAGGAAGTCCGCTCGTTCGACGATCTGAAGAAGTTCCCGCTGTTCGAGGACGAATGGCTTCGCGGCGGACCGGTTCGCCGCTGGCTGCCCAAGGCGTACGCCGACCGCCCCGCCTACGTCTTCGAGACCGGCGGGACGACCGGCATCCCCAAGTCGCGCGTCGTCGTCGACGACTTCCGCATCGACTACGAGATGTTCAGCGACACGCTGCCGGATGAATCCTTTCCCCGCGGCTCGAACTGGATGCACCTCGGCCCCTCTGGCCCCAGGCGATTGCGGCTGGCGGTCGAGCATCTCTGCCAGTACCGCGGCGGGATCTGCTTCTGCGTCGATCTCGATCCCCGCTGGGTGGTGAAGCTCCTCAAGCTCGGAAAGATCGACGAAGTGAAGGCCTACCAGGAGCACGTCATCGACCAGGCGCTGACGATCCTCTCCGCCGGGCACGAGATCCGCTGCATGTTCACCACGCCCAAACTGCTCGAAGCGCTCGCCCTGCGATTGATCGACCAGGGTTCGAGCATCGCCGAACAGGGCATTACCGGCATCTTCTGCGGCGGCACCGAGTTCACTCCGCAGTGGTATCGCTTCGCGCGGGAAGAGCTGCTCGGGCCGGACGTGTACATCACGCCGACCTACGGCAACACCCTGATGGGCCTCGCCTGCGGCAAGCCGTTCGACCCGGCCGACGACTTCAAGATCA
>JBBDNT010000101.1:1674-32391 GCA_040877445.1 Planctomycetaceae bacterium | reverse complement strand
TTTCCACTCGGTGAGCGCCTCGGGCATGGTGAATTCGAGGCGGACTTCGCCTTCTTTCGACGCGACGAGGTGCGGGAAGAAGAACGCGGTCTCGGCGAGATTCTTGCGGGCGGCGACGTCGCCGGGATCGGGACCGGACGGGGCGCCCGCCGGTTTGTCTTGACCGACGGCGGCGAGGGCGTTCTTGCGTCCCTCGTTCGCGAAATCGGCAGGCGCCGCGGGGGCCACGCCGTCGGCTTCCGCGAGCGCCATTCCACCCAATCCACCGCCCCGCGCTTTTTCGGCGCGATCATCGAAGATCCCCCGACTCGCGAACCCCGGCGCGGCGGACAGTTTCAGCATGTCCTTGCCGTCGCGATTCGCATTTTGCAACCACTGGTAGCCGTAGTAATACCCCACGATCTCCATCGGAAACGCCCGGTAGGTGATCGTCACCGGGATGTGGCGGTGCTTCCAGTTTCCATGAATGTGTTGCAACCACTTCGCCTGGTTCTCGAACTGCGAGCGCAGGTTCGAATGGTCGGTGCGGAACACGCTCAACCGCTCCATCCAGTGGTGCGGCAGGTACGCGTCGAGCGAGGCGTCGTACAGCGTGGCGACCATCTCGGCGACCGCCCGCTGCGAGTCGGGCCCGGTGACGATCGCGGTCCAGTGCTCCTCGGCGCCCGGCTTCAGCCGCGACGTGAACCGCTCCCACTTCACCGTGAGTTCCTTGTTCGTCCACGGGACGGCGACCTGCCGCGATTGGAGATACGCCCGGTTCTCGCGGACCATCGTCACGCGGAGGGTGAAGCCGCCGCGGAGTTCCTCGGTGATCGGCAGCTCGATCCGCGCCTGCGTGTGCCGACGATCGGTCCAGAACGAACGCACGATCTTCCCGCGATGTTCGATCTCGACGAACGCGCGGGCCGCGTCGTAACCGCTGCCCCAGACGGCGGTGAGTTCCTCGCCCGGTTCGAGCGACCACTTGGGCGCGGCCAGCAGGAACGGAATCTTCAGCGCGAGTTTTTCTGCGCCTGGGTCGATGACCTGAACGTTGAGCCGGGCAGCGACCGGCTTGCCGAAGCGGTCCTGCGTTTCGAGCACCGCTTGGTACGCGCCGGCCTTCAGCGCGACTTCGAGCTTCGCGGTCCCCTTGGCGTCGGTCTCGAATGCGTGTTCCGAGACGACATCGCCCAGCGGCCATTGCTTGGGATCGCTGAGATCGGGATCGGGATTCTCGCCGTCAACCGCCTTTCCGGCCTGCGCGACCATCCGCCGCGGTCGATACACTCCCGGCAACTCGGGGCGCTGAACGCTTTCGGGCGGAACCAGCCGATGCACGCGGACCACGCCCTTCGCCGCGCGGCCTTCGCCGTCGTGCGATTTCGTGGTGATGGTGATCTCGACCGGCTTCTGTTCCGTTTGCCAGTCGTCGGCCGACATCGAGGCCTGCAGGGCGGTGTAGGCGACGCGGACGTCGCGGGCCGCCGAACGGGTTTCGCCCGTGTTGTCGGTGACGTCGGCGGTCACTTCATACGTGAAGACCGGCTCGTCTTTCTCGAGGATCGTTTCGTCGGGAACGGCGGTGAAGGTGACTTGGAACGTGCCGTCGGCGTCGGTCTGCGCGCGGCCGTGGGCGATTTCGCGATCGTCGCGGTGCGGGAACATCCAGCCGCGATACCAGTGCCACCAGTCGGGGAATCGCACGCGGCGGACGACGCGCCAGCGAACGTTCGCCCCGTCGATCGGCGCGCCGGTGTAGGCGGCGGCGGTTCCTTCGAGGGTGACTTCGCCGCCGAGTTTCGGCGCGTCGGCGGGCGCGTCGAACTTCACCTGGAACTTGGGCCGCTTGTACTCCTCGACGCTGACCTGCGTCGCGCCGCTCGGTCCGCCTTCGACGAAAATCGTCATGCGTCCCATCAGCCGGTCGCGCGGGGCGGTAAAGCTTCCCTGGAACGAGCCGAAGTCGTTGGTCGCGACTTCGAGCCGCTCGAGCTGCTCGCCGTTGGGGTCGCGGAAGACGATGGCGAGCTTGCGGTTCTTGATGACGGCGTAATCGTCCTTGGCGTGATCGACGCGAATCGCCAGCCCCTTGAAGCGGATCGTCTGCCCGGGCCGGTACAGGGCGCGGTCGGTGAAGAAAATCGTCTGCTCGGTGGGCGACGGCCGCTGACTGTAGAAATGGGTGTAGAAATCGCTGGCGCTGGCGAGTTGGTGATCGCCGTGCTTTGCGAGAATCAGATGGTTTTGCCGGTCTGCCGTGCGAAAACGATAGCGTCCGTCATCATCCGTCTGGACGGTCTCTTTCAGTTCGTAATTGCGCTGTCTCTGCGTCGAATTCTGGGTCCACAGTTGGACTTCCGCCCCGGCGAGCGGAGCGCCCGTGTCGGCGTTCAGCACGAAGCCTTCGAGCAACGTCTCCCCATTCCGCACGCGCGAAACCAACGCCAGGTCGCTGACCCACACGTCGCAGAACTGCACGACGTTGTCGTCCGCGCCGAAATCTTCGTCGTGGCTCGCCAGCAGGAAATAGAAGCCGGGGGGCAAGTCGTCGGGAACCGGCAGACTTTCCTCGCGCTCTTTGTAATCGGGCGTCGCCGGCAGCGTGACGGACCACGCTTTCTGCGGCTGCTTCGCCAGAACTTCCCGGCGGTCGTTCACGTCGAGCCACTCGGGGCGGCGATTCTTGGACTTCAGCCACGCGCTGAAATCGATCGCGACCGCCCGGAAGTGAAGCTGCGACAGGTTGCGGTAGCGGACGTCGATCGTCGGCAGCGGCTCGGTCCAGACGCGCTCGGTCGTCACCTGGAACGACTTCGCCTCGATCTCGACGATCAGGTTGTGACACAACTTCCCGCCGACCGATTCCGGGTGCAGGTTCTTCCCCTGCAACGCGATCTCGCGGGCCTCGACGAGCTTTTCCTGACCCCGCACCACCGTCGCCCGCAGGTAGATCGCGTGCGAGGCGGTCTCGTGGGTGCGATGGGCTTCGGCGAACCGCTTGAGCGCCGCGACGTAGCGCGATTGCTTCTCGTCTTCGTCGCCGACCGCCTTGTTCCAGCCGAGTTGCAGCCGGTCGAGATCGGCCGCGAGAAACGCCGTGCGGTCCTCGTCGTCCTCATGGAACCGCAGCAGATTCTGGAACAATCGCAGCGAGCGGGCGAGCGGCGAGTTCGACGTGTCTTCGATGTTCCACGCGAGAAATTCCTCGACGGTGCCGAACACCGGTCCCGAAGCCGCGACGGTGAACTCGTCCTCCGGCGCGACGAGCGTATTCTCCCCGGACGAGTGGAACGCGATCGCCTCGTGGGCGATGAAGTCGAACAGCGTGGGGCGATACGTGTCGGGCATCGTCCCTTTCACGAGCAGCGCATGGTACTCGGCGATCGGCGTCTTTTTGAGCGTCTCTTCTTCGGCGAGCGCTTTCTCGAACTGGGCGTCGATCTCCCGCATGATCCGGGCGAGCGGCCACGCGGTGAGATCGTCCCCCGGCGACTCCGAGGTTTGCGTGCGCTGGATGATTCGCCAGCGGTTCTGCTGGAAGTAATGCCAGTACCAGTGCGCGAGAATGGCGTGCATCACCGGCCGCATCTCGGCGGGCGAATCCTCGATCGCCGCCCGCATGAGCGTGACCTTCTCCTCGGGCTTGTTCCCCTGGATATTCCCTTCCAGCGCGATCTTCAGGCCGGCCGCCCGGATCGCCTCCGGCCAGTCCTTGGCCTCTTTCGCCTGCTCGATGATCGGCGCGAGCTTCTCGGCGGCCGTTTTCGGCAACCCCTTTTCCATCGCTTCGTCCACTTGCTTCCAGAGTTCGGCGCGGGGCGATTCGGCCGCCTGCTGGGCCAAACCCAGTCCCATGCGGGCGGAAATCGCGAGCGTCACGAGCAACAGACCGAGAACGAGCGAGCGTCGCACGATGGAACCTCTTGGAAAAGCGGCGAAACAACCGGCCAACGGTCCGGGACTCGGCCCGAAACGCCCGTTCGACCATCATGGGACGCGCCGCGGGCGGGTAAAGTTCCACGAATTCGCGGCGCGCTCCGCTGGCGCGTCGCGGCTAACCGGGCGTCGCGGCTAACCGGTCACTCACCTTTCGGCGGCCGCAGCATCAGGTCGTCGGTCGCCTCGGCGGGGGACTTGCCCTCGAACAGCACCGCGTGGACCTCCGCGGTGATCGGCATGTCGATCCCCTGCTGTTGCGCCAACTCGTGAACGCTCTTCGTCGTCGTGACTCCTTCGGCCACCGCGTCCATTCCGGACAGGACTTCGTCGAGCGATTGTCCCCGGCCGAGGAGTTCGCCCACGCGGCGGTTGCGGCTGTGGCGGCTGGTGCAGGTGGTGATGAGGTCGCCCATGCCGGCCAGGCCGGCGAAGGTGAGTTGCTCTGCCCCGAGGGCCGTGCCGAAGCGGGTGATCTCGACCAGCCCGCGCGTCATCAGGGCGCTCTTGGCGTTGTCGCCGTATTCCAGTCCGTCGGAAATCCCCGCGGCGATGGCGATGATGTTCTTGAGCGCGGCGGCCAGTTCCACGCCGACGATGTCCGAATTCGTGTAGACTCGAAAGCGATCGGTCGTGAACATCCGCTGGACCTCGCGGGCCAGGGCCACGTCGCCGCTCGCCGCGACCACGCTGGCGGGCAAACGCCGGGCGATCTCCTCGGCGTGGCTGGGTCCGCCGAGCGCCACGACCGAGCGGTTGCGGAGCACGTCCTGCACGATCTCGCTGGGGCGGAAGAAGGTGTCGTTCTCGATGCCCTTCACCACGCTGATGACGGGCCGGTCGCGGGTGAGATGCGGGGCCAGGGCCGTCAGCGCCTCGCGCAGGAACTTGGTCGGGATGGCGGCGACGAGGTATTCGGCCTCGTCCAAAGCGGCTTCGATGTCGGCGGTGATTTCGACCTGCGGGGGAATCTCGACGCCGGCGAGCAAGCGGCGGTTCTCGCGGGTCTCGGCCAGTTCCTTCGCCTGCTGCGGGTCGCGCGCCCAGATGGAGACCCGCTGCCCGGCGTGCTCGGCCAGCAGGACGGAACAGGCGGTGGCCATCGCGCCGCTGCCGAGAATGGTGATCTTGCCGCTCATGGGGTGGAAAGCCTGTTTCAGGGGTTCGTCGTGCGCGTTCGGCGGCGATATCGCGGGTATCGCATCAAGTTGGATTTCGTGGTCCGTAGGATGGATTGGCAATCCGAGGGCGCGGCCGCCACGTCGCCGAATGCCGAAACTTTCTGCGGCCTCGATCGCCGTGGGGAGGATTGCCAATCCGTCTCACCACGCCGCCAACCTCCCAATTCGAACCTGGTGGGATGATAGTACGCCGTCAACCTGGATCTTGTGCGTCGAAGTCCCCGTAGGAGGATTGGCAATGCCATGTGAGGTCGCAAGGTTCGCGGAGGCCGACACGAAAGCGAAGCTCGATCGTGTGAGGTCCGCCAATCCGTCTTGCCTCGGCTCCAACGGCCAAATTCAGGGTTGACGCCGTAGTAGGACGGATTGGCATTCCGTCGGCGAGACGTCATCGTCGCAGGTCGCCGATCCGTGTTTTCGGACTCCATCGCCGTGGGGAGGATTCCCAATCCATCCTACGACTCGTCGAGGAACGCACATCGTCAGAATCGGCACGATCGGTTCGAGCGCTCGACCGTTTCGAGAATTGCGATTTGCCCGCGGGGCGTTTCGGGGCTAGATTTTCAGGCTCCCATCGTGCGCCCTCAGGAACATCCTAATGGAACAATCGACCCAGCAGAAGCCCGCCTCGTTCGTCGATCGCCGCCAATCCTCGGACACCAGCCGCCCGGACGGCCTCGAACGCCGCCAATTCCGCGACGCGCGGGAAGGCAGCCCGCCGGAGGTGCGGGAACTGGCCGAGGCGGTCGATCGCTACAAGCTGCTGCACCGCCGCCGGTTCATCACGTTCGACGAACTGTTCGACGTGATCCGCTCGCTGGGCTATCATCGATAGTCGATTTCGGGCGAGTCATCCCCACGGCGACGGCGCGGACGTGCGAACGTGAACGAGCGGATCCTGATCGGCGCGCTCACCGCGATCCTTTGTGCCTGGGGTCTGTGGTCCGACCGCTGGTTCCTGGAGGAGACGCGCAAGGGCCGCGCCCTCGCGCGCCGCGTCGGACCGGACGTGGCGGTGTGGATCCTCCGCGCGCTGTTCTTCTGCGGCATTCTATTCGGCCTGCTGCTGGCAACCGGCATCATTCGCCCGGTGCGGTGGTGAGCGAGTTCTATTCCCGCTCGTCGCGCAGCAACGGCATCGCCGCGTTCACGAACAGGTACGACGTCGCGCACAGCGCGTAGGCCCCGATCGCGATCAGGAACACCGGCGTCCAGCCGTGGTTTTCCGAGACGTATCCGTACATGACGGCCGCGCCCATTCCGCCCACGCTGGCGATCGTGTTGACGAACCCCGACAGCGACGCCGCCGCATTCCGGCCGATGTCGGTCACGCAGCCCCAGCGGCTGGCGAGTTCCCAATCGGCGAAGAACTTCACGACGAACAGCATGCCGCAGAAGACATAGGGCCGATCATAGAACAGCAACGCCGCGGCCAGCGTCACGCCGGCGAGCGTCTTCCCGCCGGCGCCGACGAAGCTTCGCGCCCAGCGCCGGCGCCCGGTGACGCGCAAAATCAGATCGTTCAGAAAGCCTCCGTACGCGCCGCCGATCGCGCCCCCCAGCAACGGCAGCGAGGCGAAGATTCCCATCTCCGCGTAGGTCAGACCGTGAACCTGGCGGAGAAACGAGGGGAGCCAGACCGAGTACACGAGGTCGGCGATGGTGCTGCAAGTCGCCGCGGACGACAACAGCCCGACGTTTCCGATCGACCGCGATGGAAGTCGCGCCAACAGCGCGAGGGGAGACAGCCGCGGTTTCCGCGCCTCGGACGGCGCCTCGTCCGCGCGGACGGGGTACACGTCGGGCGAACCGCGCTCGATCAGCCGCACTTCGTGCGCGTCGATCAGCGGGTGCTGTCTCGGCCGATCACGGACCAGCAGGAAGAATGCGATCCCCAAGGCCAGTCCGCCCGCCGCCAGCACGTAGACCGCCTTCTGCCAACCCATTCCGAGGTAGCCGATCAATACCGTCGCGAACAGAAAATTCGCGGACAATCCCCCCAATCGGCCGGCGGTCGTTCCCATCAGCCCCTGCATGCGGGTTCGCACCCCGAGCGGAAACCAGAACCGCGTGAGCGGAGTGAGCGCGGCGTACGTTCCCGCCTGGGCCGCGCCGAACCCTCCGCGGATCCATACGAGGATCCGGAACTCGGGATAATAGGCGTGCAACGCGAGCAGCGTCGACCGCGCCAGAATCATCATCGACAGCAGAATTCGCGGACTCCAAAGATCCGCCAGGACGCCGATGGGAAACTGGAAGGCTGCGTAGGAGAACTGAAAGCTGGCGACGAGCCAGCCGAGTTCCTCGTTCGTGAATCCGTATTCCTCCGTGAGGAGCGGCATGATCATGCCGAACGCGTAGCGGTGGACGTTTAGCATCCACGACGTGCCGGCCCCGAGGCCGAACACCAGCCAGCGGATGTTCGTGGGGCGGGAGTCCGCACGGCGCGGGTCGAACGACATTCGAGGGGGCCTTCGATGTGGATGCCGGAGTCGGGGCGTCACGGCGACGGGCCCGCGGGCCGACCAGAATAACCCCCGCCGCCCGCCGATGCGAACCAGCCGTCCGCTCGACATGCTGCGCCGCTGGCCGGCGCGGCGAATCGCTCTGGCGGCGGCGGTCCGCATCGGAGTATGCTGGGAATCCTATTCCGTCAATCCCGCCGCGGAGTCGCCAGTTCATGCCCGGTCCGCCCGAAGAGGAAATTGCCGTGCCGAAGGTCGGCCCGCGAAGGAACCTCGCGCGCTCCTGGCGACGCTTCCGCGACGACGAATGCGCCAGTGGAAGCGGGCGGGCGGTGTTCGCCGCGACCTGCGTGGGCATCGCGATTCTCGTGCTGCGTCTGATCGGCTGAGCGGGCTTGTCGCAACGTCGCCGCTGTTCACGGTCGTACTACGTCTTCCAGATTGAAATTGGACGTTGGCGGCATGTCGGACGGATTGGCAATCCTTCCAACGGCAAGCGAGCCGGCAGATCGATCGACTTCCGGCGACGTTGAGGCCTCACCGCCGGATTGCCAATCCATCCTACGGAAAACCCACAAGATCAAGCTTGAAGGCGTAGTACGCGGAATGGCGAACGCCATTCGGCAGTGTGAAATTTTCCGATTTTGCACTTGACGAAATCTGGGCAGTTGATGGAATGCGGTGAAGATGGGAGGTTTCTCCTCCCTCGCAGCCCGAATCGCGAATGTTGGAGTGCGATTTCCGGGGGGGATTCGATGCGATTCGGACGTACCCACACCGCAGGAGGCGTTTCGATGTGCCTTGTCCCTTCGAAAATTCGCGCTGCCGGTCTGACACTGTCCTGCTTCACGTCGGTGCTGTTGGCGGGAGTCGCCGTCGAAGCAGCGCCCATCACCTTCGACTTCACCGCCGAGGTGACCAACGTCTCGAGCGGTCTGCCGCAGTTCGACACGACGCAGACCATTACCGGCAGTTTCACCTATGAATCGACGACGCCGCCCCGGATTCCCGGTTCACCGGATCCCAGCGAGCAATCGACATTCGACGCGCTGACGAATTTGCAATTTTCGATCGACGGGTACAGCGCCTCGCTCGATTCGGCCGGCGGCGCGCCGGAGATTCGACTGGAGGATTTCGGCGTCCCCGACCGGTTCGCACTCGCCGCCGGCGTTTCGGATGGCTTGTCCGGTCCGGTCGCGGACGGCAACGCGCTGCTGGGATTCATCCTGAATATCGACTACATCGACAGCATCACCGACGCCTCGATCCTGCCGGCGACGCTCCCCTTCGACGCGGCGAGCGTGCTTTCCACGCTGCTCATCATCGACTTCGCCAATGGGCAACAGGTCATCGGCCAATTGACGTCGCTCCAATTGCAACAAGCGCCGCCCGGCGCCGAGATCCCCGAACCGACAAGCATCGCGATTTTTCTCGTCGCCGCGACCGTGACCGGCGGGGCCGGCTTCGCGCGGCGAAAGCGGTTCCGCCGCGCGTGACGATCGTCCGGGCGACGCGAGCGAGGTTCCACCGCGATCGCGACGACGACTACTCTTCGCCGTGCAAGGCCGCATGATCCGCGTCGTCTTCGGGACGCGTGTCGCGGCCGCGGCCGGCGGTGAGTTCGATGCGGTCCACGAACTTCACGTTGGCGCAATCATCGAGTTCGTCGGTGTGACACGCCGCCGGGTCGCGGATCAGAAACCGGAACGGTCCCCCTTTCTCGACCGGCAGCGGCTCCCCGTCGAGGGCGTAGACGAGGAGTCCTTCTCCCCGCACCGCGGCCAGCGGAACGCTCGCCGCGAAATCGTCGCGCGTCGCGTGCAGGGTGAGATACGTCGCCCGCGCGGTGGGGCGGGCCGCCGCCAGCAGCGCCTCGAGCGTCACCCCGTCGCCGCGCCGCGACGGATGAAACCGGCTCACGTCGCGAACCTGGGCCGCTTCGTCGAAGTCGGCCAATTCATCGGCGGTCAAGGCCAGCGGCCGCTCGACTTCCCCGTCGATCCTCAGTTCGGGCGACGTTCGTGGATTCATGCGTGCCTCGCGGAATGTCTTACTTGGAATTCGCGGTTCATTATCGCGACGTAGGCGCTGCGTTCAAGCACCCGGTGACTCTCGGTGGAGCATTCGACAAGAACCGCCGGACCATGTAATCTCGGTGCACGCCGCACTCGGCCGCACTGACCACTGACTACCGAGAGCGTGTGAATCGATCGCGGTTCATGGTCGCGTTCACGATCGGTCGTGTGGACCGAGGGCCGCACGACACGACGCCGTGGACGGGCTGAAGCCGTCCTACGAAGATTCACACGCACTGACCACTGACAACTGACAACTGACAACTGACGACTGACGACTGACAACTGACGACTGACGATCCAATGCTCTGGGAAGTCGAAATCCGCCCGACCGATCGCGAGATCGACCGCGAAGCCGCCCGTGTGAAAGCGGTGGCCCGCGAGTTCGGCGCGGATTCCATCCGCACCGTTCGCTCCGCGCATGCGTTCCTCATCGAGGGGCCGGAATCGCCCGAGGAACTCGAACGCATCGCCCGGTTGATGCTCGTCGATCCCGTCGTCGAGGAGCATGTCGTCCGCGCGCTCCCCGCGGCGGACGGCGAACCGCACGGAATGCGACTGCTGAACGTCCTCTTCAAGCCGGGCGTCACCGACAACGTGGCCGCCAGCGCCCTCCGCGCGCTCGAAGACCTCGGCCATCCGGTTCGGGCGGTTTCGACTTGCCGAAAGTACTGGATCAACGCCGACGCCTCCGACCGCGACGTGCGAGCGCTCGCCTCGCGCGTGCTTGCCAACGAGGCGATCGAGCACGTCCTGCACGGGCCGCTCGCGCTCGATTCAATCGCGCTCGGCAGCGAGTACCGCTTCGAACTCGCCACGGTTCTCTTGCGCGGCATGAGCGACGCGGAACTCGCCGACCTCAGCAAGACCGGGCAACTTTATCTCAGCCTCGTCGAGATGCGGACGATTCAGCGGCACTTCGCCGAATTGGGCCGCGACCCGACCGACGTCGAACTCGAAACCATCGCCCAGACGTGGAGCGAGCACTGCTCGCACAAGACGCTCGCCGGCCGCATTCACTACCGCGACGACGAACGCGAAATCCACTTCGATAACATGCTCAAGGAGACGATCTTCGCCGCCACGCAGACCATTCGCGAGCGGCTCGGCGACGACGACTGGTGCGTCAGCGTGTTCCGCGACAACGCCGGCATCGTGACGTTCTGCGACGGCTGGAACGTCTGCATGAAGGTCGAAACGCACAATCATCCCTCCGCCCTCGAACCCTACGGCGGCGCGAACACGGGTCTCGGAGGCGTGATCCGCGATCCACTCGGCACAGGTCTCGGCGCGAAGCCCCTGTGCAACACCGACGTCTTCTGCTTCGCCCCGCCCGACTTTCCCGCCGACGAACTCCCCCCCGGCGTGCTGCACCCGCGGATCGTCGCAAAGGGAGTCGTCGCGGGCGTCCGCGACTATGGCAACCGGATGGGCATCCCCACCGTCAACGGGGCGGTCTATTTCGACGAGCGTTATCTCGGCAACCCGCTCGTCTATTGCGGAAACGTCGCCCTCATTCCCGCCGACAAGTGCGACAAGGCGGCCCGGCCCGGCGATCTGATCGTCGCGGTCGGCGGACGCACCGGACGCGACGGCATCCACGGCGCCACGTTCTCCTCGGCCGAATTGACGCACGAAAGCGAAACGCTCTCCGGCGGCGCCGTGCAGATCGGCAACGCCATCACCGAGAAGATGCTCGCCGACGTCATCCTTCAGGCCCGCGACCAGGGCCTCTACACCGCCATCACCGATTGCGGCGCGGGCGGCTTTTCCAGCGCCGTCGGCGAGATGGGAGAAGAGACCGGGGCGGTCGTGCATCTCGACCGCGCCCCGTTGAAGTACGCCGGCCTCTCTTACACCGAAATCTGGATCTCCGAAGCGCAGGAACGAATGGTCCTCGCCGTCCCACCGGAAAACTGGGACAAGTTCCACGCCCTGTGCGCGGCCGAAGGCGTCGAAGCGACGCGGCTCGGCGAGTTCACGAACGACCGCCGCCTCGCCCTGTTTTACGAGGGAACGCAAGTCGCCGACCTGTCGATGGCGTTTCTCCACGACGGCCGCCCCCCGGTCGTGCGCGAAGCCGTGTGGTCAGTGACCCGGACGCTCGGAGCGTACGGGTCGCTTGCGCCGGCCCTTCATCGCGCCCCGGTTAGCCGCGACCCGCAGGGGAGCGCGCCGCCGGATGCGGCAACCATCCTCCTGAAAATCCTCGCCTCCTGGAACGTCTGCAGCCGCGAGTGGATCATTCGCCAGTACGACCACGAGGTGCAGGCCGGCAGCGTGTTGAAGCCTCTCGTCGGCGCGGCCGATGACGGCCCTTCCGATGCCGCGGTCGTGCGGCCGCTGCTCGATTCGAACCGCGGCCTCGTCGTTTCCTGCGGGATGAACCCCCGCTATGGCGATCTCGATCCGTACTGGATGGCCGCCTCGGCGATCGACGAGGCGGTCCGCAACTGCGTTGCCGCCGGGGCGAATCCGAATCGCATCGCCATCCTCGACAACTTCTGCTGGGGAAACACCGAGCGGCCGGAAGTCCTCGGCTCGCTCGTCCGCGCGGCGATCGCCTGCCAGGACGTGGCGATCGCCTACGGCACGCCATTCATCAGCGGCAAGGACAGCCTCAATAACGAGTTCAGGTATCCGGAATCGGTTAGCCGCGACCCGCAGGGGAGCGCGTCCGCACGCTCCGTCGCCATTCCGCCGTCGCTGCTGATCAGCGCGCTCGGCCAGATCGACGACGTGTCGCGCACCGTCAGCATGGATTTCAAGGAAGCGGGCAATCGCCTCTATCTCCTCGGCGAAATGAAGGCCGAACTCGGCGGCAGTCATCTGGAACTGGTCGGGTGGGCCGTGCCCGCCACCGCCGAAGCGCCGCGCGTGAATCTCGAACAGGCCCCGAAAATCTTCGCCGCCCTGCACGCGGCGATCTCGGCCGGCCTGGTCCGGAGTTGCCACGACCTGAGCGAAGGGGGCCTGGCGGTCGCATTGGCGGAAATGTCGTTCGCGGGCGAACTCGGCGCGGAGATCGACCTCGCCCCCCTCGCCAGGCGAACCGGCATCGCGGATCCCCTCACGCTGCTCTACTCCGAAAGCAACACCCGCTTCATTCTGGAAGTCGAACCGCGCCACGCAATCGACCTGGAAACCCACTTCGACGATCTCCCGCTGTGCCCCCTGGGCGCCGTCGCCAACCACGACCGCCTCACCATCACCCTCGAAAAATCGCCGCTGATCGACCTCCCGTGGTCGGAGATGAAAACGGCATGGAAAACGCCGCTGGCGTGGGAGTGACCAGGACTGACGATTCAGCGCAAAGTTTTCTTGCCATACGAGCCTCTCCCGATCGGAACCTTCGGCGATTCGCCGGCCGCCTCCGCACTCTTCCGGTCCACCCGATCGAAAGATGCGCTGAACCACGGCACGAAAATCGCTGCGGACGGGACGTCGTGGACGAATACCCTGTTGATTCGAACTTCTGAAGCAGGAACGAAATGCGCCGGATCGCGCTGATCGTCATGTTGCTGGTATTCGGTACGCTGTTCGTCTACGCCCAGACGTTTCGATTCGGCTTGATTACCCTCGACGATCAGGGGTACGTGATCGACACCAAGCAGCGTCTCACGGACGGGCTGACGGCGGAGAATGTCCGTTGGGCCTTGCGCACCAACTACTTCGCCAACTGGCACCCCCTGACGTGGCTGTCGTACATGCTCGACGCCGAAATCCACGGCATCGAGCCGGGAAGGGTGACGGCCGGGGCAGGGGGATTTCATCTGACGAACGTCGTGCTGCACTTGGCGAACGTCCTGCTGCTGTTCTTCATCCTGCGCGGCCTGACCGGGGCGGATTGGAAAAGCGCCGCCGTGGCGGGCCTGTTCGCCGTCCATCCCATCCACGTCGAATCGGTCGCCTGGGTTTCCGGGCGGAAGGACATGCTCTTCATGTTCTTCGGGCTCCTGGCGATCGGCGCGTACGCGAAATATGTCCGTGCGTCGGAACGGAGTTCGCGCATCGGAGCGGGCGCCTGGTATTTCGCCGCCCTGCTCGCCTTTTCCGCCAGCCTGATGTCGAAGCAGACGCTCGTCACGCTGCCGTTCGCTCTGTTGTTGCTCGACTTCTGGCCGTTGGGGCGAACCCGCAATGCGCCCCTCTCGCAGCTCACCGAAACTTTTCCGCCGAAGCCGGTTTCGTGGACGCGGCTGATCCTCGAAAAAATCCCGTTCCTCGCGCTCGCCGTCGCCGCCAGCGTCGCCGTCGTCATCGCCCAGCGCGCGAGTGGGGCGATCCGCGGACTGGATCGGTACGACCTCCCCACGCGGCTGTTCAACGCGGTGCTCGCCTATGGCTTGTATCTGAAGAAGCTCATCTGGCCGCTGGATTTGGCCGTATTTTATCCGCATCCCGGCGAATCCATTTCGATGCGGGCCGTCGCCCTCGCCGCGGGCGCGCTCGTCGCGCTGACGATGGCTTGCTTCGTCATGCGTCGGCGCCAGCCGTGGTTGATCGTCGGCTGGCTCTGGTTCCTGGGGACGCTGGTTCCGATGATCGGACTGGTCCAGGTAGGCATCCAGCAAATGGCCGACCGCTATGCCTACGTTCCGGCGATCGGCGCATACATCGCGGCGGTGTGGCTGGCCGGGACTCTGCTCTCCTCGCTGAAAACCTCCGGCCGGGACCGCATCGCCGTGGCGGTGGCGATCTCCGTCCCACTGTGTTTCATATGCGTCCGAGTGGCCCAACGCCAGGCGGGTCACTGGAAAGACGCGATTTCCCTGTTCGAGCACACCTTGAGCGTGACCGACGCCAACGCCATGGCTCATTCGTGCTTGGCAACCGGCTACAGGATTCAGGCCACGAGATTGGAGCGAGCAGGACACCTCCCCGAGGCGCGACTGATGTTCGAAAACGCCGAACGCCATTATGAATCGGCGATCGGCATCGACCCAGGTCTGATCTTCCCCCCGCTGAACTTCGGCCGACTGTGGCTGCAGCGCGGCGACTTCGCGAAGGCGGTTCGATATCTGGAACTCGCCGCCACGATCCGTGGCGATTTCCCGGATTTGCAAGCCGATCTCGGCGATGCCTACCGGCTCCAGGCGGCGAACGACGCAACTCCCCCACCGGATGCGATCGCCAAGGCCGAGGGACATTATCGACAGGCGATCGACTCGCTCCCCGGGCACTCCCGCGCGCATCGCGGCCTGGCGGCCTTGCATCTCGAGGCGGACCGGCTGGAAGAAGCGCTCGAGCACATCGAGCACGCTCTGCGGACGGCGCCGAACGACTGGGAGACGCAACGGGACGCGATGGCGATTCTCCTGCGATTGGGCCGTGAAGAAGAGGCCTTCGAACATGCGAAGGCGGCCGTCCGCCTCAATCCGACCCTTCCGCCCCCCGCGATCCTGATCCAGGACGCCGCCACCGCCGCCGACGACGGCGCAGTTCAACCCTGAAAGGGTGGCATGAAACCCCTTCGGAGTATTGAGCATCCGGATCTCCGGCGCGACGGTGAGAACTTGGAACCAAGCGCTCACTGCGCCGCCGAGTGGCTGCCTTGCGGGCTGCCGGCGATTTCGACGCCGAAGGGCAGCGGGCGAGCCGCCACCGTGAAGCCCTCCGCGTGCGCCACCTCTTGCAGTTGGCGGAACAGCTCGAAACTGTCGGGGTAAACCCAGAAGGTGAGCGTCGCGTCCGGTTCGGCCGATTGCAGAGTGCGGCGGAAGGCCGAGCCGCTGCGGAACGCCTCCATCGCCGATTCCGAACGCAGGCCCGGGCGGGGCTGCAATTCCCAATGCGTGACGGCGACGCGCACGAGGTTCTGCCCGGTCCGCAGCCGGTCGAACGTCGAGATCTCTTGCCGTTGCAGCACGTACGTCAGCGCGAAGCCCTCGACCGGCCCGACTTCGCCTTCGTGGCGATTGAATTTCGCCAGCCAGTCCTTCTGTCGCTCGATTTGCGACTTGACCCGTTCGATGAGGTCGTCGAGCGGAATCGGCGCGACCTGATCGTTCGCCAGCCGGAAGTGCACTTCCTTGCTTTTGACGGTGCGGGCGATCGGCGTGACGCGGTGCCGCAACTCCTTCACCGGCGACTTCGCCTCTTCGGCCCGCGCGAGCTGCACGTGCAATCGCTCCGCCGCGGCGCGGCTGCGCTGCAGCTCGTCGTTCAATTGCCGCAACCCTTGCCCCGCCTGTTGCAGCCGATCGACCGCTTCGTCGAACAGCCCCCGCGCCTCGGCGACCCGGCGCTCGTCGGCGGCCCGCGCCTCGTCGGCGGCCCGGCGTTCGGCTTCGACCGCGGCTTGCGCGGCGGCGAGCCGCGCGCGTTCCGCTTCGGCCGCTTCGATCCGCGCGAGCAACTCGGGGGATGGTTCGATCGGCGCGGGAGGTTCCGGCGACGGTTCAGCCTCGATCGGCGCGGCGGGAGAAGGTTGCGGCATCTCGGTCGCCGCGAGCGCCCGGGACGCTTCCTCCGGTGCGTCCTCGGCGATCGGCGCCTTGCTCACGCGCAGGCCGGAAAGCACGATCAGGATGATCAAAACCCCGACGATATTGGCGATGATGTCCAGAAACGAGTCCGAACCGAACCCTTCCTGTCGATCGGCGACGCGACGGCTCATGGTCAGCGCGTCCCTCCCTGCTCGGTTTCCAGCACGAAGTCCACGGCGGTGGAAAGTCCCAGCCGCGCGACCGGTCCGCGAATCCGCTCGTACTGCCGGTTCGCCCCCTGACCCACGCGGAAGCGAACGCGGGGCGACCAATAGAACGTGGCGGGCGGCTCGCCCCAGCGGGCGACGTGCCGCTCCATCGCTTCGACCAGTTCATCGGCGATCGTCTGAATCGACTCGTCGGGGTCGGCGGGCACGAGCAGTTCACGGCCGACGATCAATCGGTCGGGCAGCACTTCGACGAGCACCTCTTTTTCGAGGCCGATCGTTCCCCGCCGCGCGCTCGCGCCCCACCGCGGACTCAACTCGCGATCGTTCTCCGACGACTCGCGGTTGCCCCCGAACGTGGGAATCCCGACGCCCGGCTCGCCCGGTCGGCCGTTGCTTCCGCCTGGCGTCGCGGGCTGAATGCCGCGCGCGCCGCCAGCTTGGACGGCATCGCTCGCCTGCTGCGCCGAATCTCGCGGCGGCGCGATTCGACGCGAATCGGCGGTGTCCATCCGATCCACTGAATCCGGCGACCACGCGCCCGCGGAGCGCCGCGTCGCAGTGCGGGGGAGCGCGCCGTCCGCACCGAATCGGCCGCTGTGATCTCGCGTGGCGGAGCGGTCGGGCTGAATCTGCGCCGAGCCGTCTTCGAACGCCGAGGGGCGGAAGTCGGGCGGAAGACGCGGCGATTCACCGAACATTCCGGTTCCGCCCGACGCGGTCGCGCCGTTCGCGTGCGGCTCGCCCTCGAGTTCGCGTTCGCCGAAACCTTCGCCGGCGACCGATGGCCCAGGTCGGCGCGCGTCGCCGCCGGCGCCACGCGAGTCGCCCCCCGCGAGCGATTGCGGATCGAACGTCGGCCGATCGCCGGGTCCGCCGAATCGATCGCGACTGCCGCCGCCGCTGCCGCCGACCCCGCGGCTCACGCCGCCGCCGGCGCCGCCGCGAATCACGGTCGCGCCGCGCGACGACGCGCCCCCCTCGCGCCGCAGCGAGGCGAGCAACTGGTCGCGTTCGGCGACCAACTCCTCGACCGCCCGCCGGCAGATTTCCCGGGCCTGCGGATCGACCTCCGGAAGCGCCAGCGGAAAGTCGTCGGTGAGCAATTCATAGCCGAAGCGGTCCGGCTCGCGGCCGAGAATCTTCTGCGCCACGTAGAACGCCCGCGCGCCTCCGGGGCGAACGATCAGCAGGAAGTACGGCTCGCGGACCGCGCCGCCGGCCAGCAGGTCGCGGCGTTCCCAGAAGTCGGCGAGCGCGTCGGCCCCGGCTTGCAGGGGGTTGAACTCGACCAGGAACCCTTCGAGATCCTGCTCGGTGATCGCCACGTCTTCGGGAACGAACCGCAGTCCCCGTTCGGTGCACTCGATGTGGATCGGCCGCCGCGCCGTTCCCAGGCGGCCGTCGTAAGGGACGAACGCGAATCGGTTCGACGCTTGCGCGGCGCGCTGCCGGACTTCGGCGATGCGGCCCGAAAGCCCTTGAATCTCTCCCTCGATCGCGCGTTGATGTCCCACCAGCAACGAGATCGCTTCGGCCTGGTTGCGGCGTTCCTCGGCGACTTCCGCGATCCGGGACTCCAGTTCCCCGGCGTCGGCGGCGAGCCGCCGCGAGTTTTCATGGATCGCCTGCACGGCCGCCTTTCGCCGCGCCAATTCGGCCCGCGCCGCGGCGGTCTCGTCGTCGAGCCGCACGAGCTGCGACCGCAATTCGATGTTCGGATCGACGGGCGGCTCGGCCGCCAGTTCCGGCAGAAGCGGCGGCGGCTCGGACTCGAGCGGCTCGACGGGAACCTGCGGCTCGACCGGCTCTGCGGATCGCGCTCGTTCGTCCCTGGCCCGCGCGACCGCCTCGGTGCGAATCTGCCGCGTGGTCACCACCAGCAGGAAAATCAGCGCCCCCATCGCGCAGACGAGCACCGCCAGAAACGGGAACAGCGAAACGCTGCCGGTGGTGCGGGGTCGGGACATGCGGCGGGACAGAGTGACGAGTGACGAGTGACGAGTGACGCTTGCGGTTTCGCGCCGACGCGGGGAAACGAAGAACGTCGATCAAGCCGCCTTGCGCAAACCGGTCGTCCGCGCGGTCAGCAGGTGCACCGCCGCGTTCAAACTGTGGAGCGTCTCGTCGAACCGCTCGACGGCGCGGATCGCGTCGAGGTTCTCGGCCAGCCGGCCTTCCAGCCGCACGAGCTGCTGCTCTTCACCGACGATCTGCAACAGGATCTCTCCCTGACGCCGCAGTTCGACGAGCATCTCGCGGGCCGACTCGCGGGCGCCGCCGAGGTTTTCCGCCAGATCGTTCGACACGGCGGCGAGCGCATCGAGGAATTGCGTTCGGCCTTCGGCAAGTTGCCCGCCGTGATCGGAGAGGGTCGCCGCCATCCCCTTGTGGAGCGATTCGTCGAACGCCTGCTGCTGGCGGGCGAGCGTGTCGAGCCAGCGGGAGCGCGTCGCTTCGAGCGATTCTTCCCACAGCCGCATCTGGCGTTCGACGAGCGCATCGGTCCGCTCGATGAGCCGCTCGGCCGCCTGCGATTCGGCCCGCAACAACGGATCGGTCGCGGACTGCGGCGCGGTCTCGGGGAACAGCGTGAGGATTCGCTGAATGCCGAGGTCTTCCACGTCCGCGAGCACGCTTTGTTCGCCGCGCTCGACGAAGAACGAGGCGAACACCAGCACCAGCGACAAGGCGAGCGCGAGGGCGGTGGTGTCGAAGGCGACCGCCAGGCCGCCGGTCACTTCGAGAAACGACGACTCGAGTTGATCGGGGTCGACGGTGATGTTCGCGATCGCCAGCGTGATCCCGATCACCGTTCCCAGAAAGCCCACGATCGGGACCGCCCACGTGATCGTCCGCACGGTCGCGTAGCTGTCGTACAACCGCGACGCGGCGAGTTCCGCGAGATACTTCAAGTGCTCTTCCAGACCGGCCGTCGATCGGCGGCCGCGCACGTAGGCGCAGACGTCGGCGAGCCGGGCGGCGAAGAACGTCCGCCGCGATCGCGGCGGCGCGGCGGCGAGCCGTTCGTCGAGCACGGCTGCGCGGTGCAATGGATCGGTCTGTTCGGTGAGGGCGGGGGCGTCGAGCAGTCCACTTGCGAGGGCGGATCGCTCGGCCGCTTGCCGGGCGAGTTTTCGCCCGAGCGTCGCCAGCCCCAGGAAGAACAAGGCCGCGGTGACGTATTCCAGCGGGTGCCCGCAGAAGTACCGCACCAGCAATTCGCGCTGCACCGGCATGTGGGGGACGAGCGCGTAAAAGCCGACCGTCAGCGCGGTGCCCCACAGGATCGGCGAGGACAGCGCGCCTCCCAGCCAGCCGCTGTCCTGGCTGACGGTCCGGGTGTTTGGCTTCGCGAGTTGTTCGGTGGAACGCACGATGGTCTCTCCTCGGCGGGCGGCCGTGTTTCGGACGCAATGCGATGGCGGATCGAACGTTGCGCAGGCGGGTCGCCGGTTCGAAGGATTCGAAGCGCGCGGCGTCCGGCGCGGCATCATCCGCACGTCCGTTAGAATCGGCCCGATCGGCACGCCGGGTTGATCGAAACTCAGGAGTTCCGAGTTCCATTTCCCCCTGCGGGCGCATCGCCTTTTCGGAACTTCAGTAGTTCCAAGTTTCTCCATCGGGAGGCGATTGACGCGATCCATTTACCCCGAAGGGCCATTGACCCGTTCAGGCTGCGTGAGCCGAACCATGACCGGCCACTGAGAGTAAGTAGGGTGGGCTGTGCCACGATGATGAAGAGCGGGGCTTCCGTCGTCTTGTCGGCCGGATGCGGATGGGGGCCGCTCGCTCGTGCTGGTGGGCCAGCCCACCCTACTAACTGCGCGGGCGCCTTCCCGTCATTCCCGCGCAGTGCCTGCCCTCGCGGAGGCGGGGGCGACTTCCCTCACGGTCGCGGCTCGATCCGCGGGCGTCGGCTGCCGGTCGAATCAATCCCCGCCGCTGCCTTACCCGCTTCCATTCGTGCGAGCGGCTGTGCGACCCTGACAGGGTCGAGAAACGTTTTTCGACCTGAACCAAGGGTGCGCTCGCTCCGCGGGCGGCCCTGGGCTGAGTTGTTCAACGCCTTCGGCGTAAGAGCCTTGCGCCATCGAGGCCGTAGCAACCGAACTTCGGAACTACTGAGTATCGTCAATTCGATTTCGCGGATTCCGAGTCCGATCCGGACCTGGCCGCGGCGTGGGCGTCTCCGCCGCGTCGATTGCATTCGATCTCCGATCGACTAGGCTAGTGGCTCGTCGATCGATCGCCCGCGACAACGTCGGCGCGCACGCCACCGCTCCCTATCGAGACGCCATTCATGAAGGCAGGCACTCTGTTTCTCGCCGCGGACCGCGAGGACATGTCCGCAATCTCCGACGACGAATTCTTGCGGAACCTCCGCTTCGATCGCGACGCCGATCCCGCCTGGACCACAGCCGCGAGCGCGGGAGACCTCGCGGAATTCACCCGCCGGTTGCGGAAGCGGCTCCCCGGCAAGTCGCGCAAGTCGGCCGGCCGCGGACGCAAGAGGGACTGGCCCGCACTCTGGTCGCTCGCCGCGTTCCCCCCCGGCGAGCATCCTTTGGAACTGCTCGAACTCATTCGAGCCTGCGATCGGCCGAAAGGGAAACGCGCCCACATCGGCGGGAAACGCCGCGGCGGACGCAAGGACCGGACCGTCGCCGCGGAGGGCGATTCGGCATTCGCGAACTGGCTGGTCGCGGATCGCCGGGGCTGTCGCCGCGATCCTCTCGAACTGCTGTGCCTGTTCGATCTGCTGGCGATCCACGCCCCCGATTTGTCCGCCGAGGAGTTCCGGACGGTCTGGAAGCGGGCCGCCGTATTGACCGTCGACCTGTTCGCGAAAATCGACGAAGACGCCGGCTGCGCCGCCCCGGCCGATCGACGGTTGCTGATCGCGGGAGAACTGCGCTGGAAGGCGGGGCTGTTGTTCGACGGTCTTCGCGGCGCACGCGCCCTCCGCGACGCCGGCCGGGAAACGCTTGGAACGGCGCTGCTCGAAGGGACCGACACCGACGGCGCCCCCCATGCCGATCTCCTCGATCGGCTCGCCTTCTGGCTCGCCCCGCTGGTTCGCGGCGCGGAATGGGCGCGGCGTTTCGACGTCCCCTTGTGGCACGACGAACAGGCGGAGCGGTTCCACGACCTCGTCGGGCTGGTCGCCCCGCTGTGCCGGGCCGACGGCCGGCTCGCGCTCGCCAACGGGTCGGCGTTCGACGTGCTGCCGCTATTGACGACCGCCTCGCGGCTCGCCGGGTGGAAGAAGTCCTCGCGGCCGCACGCGCTGCTCGCGGCGGTCGAGAAAGCGGCGAAACGGGGAAAGCCCCGGGCCGAGACGAACGGCCGCGGCAAGGCGCTCGCGAAGAGGCCGCCGGTCGTCCAGTCGGATTGGGCGCGGTTGGCATGCCTGCGGAGCGATTGGTCGGCGGCGGCGGATTCGCTCGTGATCGCCCATCACCGCCCGGCGCCGCTGCTCGATCTGAGCGCGCGGGGCGTGCCGCTGTTGCAGGGGGCGTGGGATCTCTCCATTTCGATCGACGGCTCGCCGCTGGAACTCGCCGACGAGTGGGATTGCAGTTGCTGGCATTCCGATCCCGACGCGGACTTCGTCGAGTTGCAAATGGAATTCGACGGAGGCGTCCACATCGAGCGGCAGGCGCTCCTCGCGCGCGACGATCACTGGCTGCTGCTGGCCGATTGCGTTTCGACGCCGGGCGACGGGAAAATCGACTACGCCGCGCGCGTGCCGGTCGCCGCCGACGTCGCCGCGACCGCCGATCGCGAGACCCGCGAAATGCGGCTGGCCGGAGGGAACGTCGCGGCCCGCGTGTTTCCGACGGGGCTTCCGCAGGATCGCGCCCATGGCACGAGCGGGACGTTCGCGGCGGACGACGATGGAACGCTGTCGCTGCGGCAGTCGTCGATCGGCGGGCTGTTCGCCGTGCTGCTGATCGACTGGTCCCCCCGCCGCCGCAACGCACGAGTCGACTGGCGAACGCTGACCGTGACGGAGAACGGCCGCCTGCTGTCGAGCGCCGACGCGGCGGGACACCGCATTCGCCTCGGCGACCGGCAACTCGTCCTGTACCACAGCTTGCGGAAAGGGTTCTACACGCGGGCGGTGCTCGGCGTGCACACATCGAACGAGACTGTCATCGGCCGCTTCGATCGCAACGGCGACGTGCAGCCGATTTTGTTGGTGGAGTGACGAATTGGTAGCGGAAGCCACAGCGCGGCACAGCCGCAACCGAACGCAAACGTAAGGCCGACAGAAAGATTGAAGACAGAAAAATGCAGGATGGAAAGATGAAGTGAAGAAAACGAAGGCTGCGGAGTTGAAGACTTTTCGTTCCGGCATCGCCCCTTCGTCTTTGCGCTCTTGGCGCTCTTCTGTTCGATTCATGCCCGAACAGAAGCCCGCAAAGGCCGCGAAGACGCAATCAAGAGCTTCAAGCGCACCCGTCGGCCGGGCTTGCAGCGACCCGGACGCTCGGAGCGTCTGGGTCGCTTCACCCATTTTTCGGAGCCATTCCGCTACGACCCGTCCTGGATTTCGCCCGGTGTCCTCGCCTTCCCTCCGCCCCCTGCTCGCCGTCGATGTCGGCAACAGTCGAATCAAGTTCGGACTGTTCGATGATCGGGAACTCGCCGCGCCGCGCGACGGGGCGCTGCCCGACTTCTCGCGCACGACCGCCATCGCGATCGACGGCGACGTTCCGTGGGGCGAAATTCGCCAATGGGTCGAAGCGGGCGAAGTCGCATCGCAGGATGCCGTCACCGGCGTCATCGCGGGTACGAATCCCGGCGGCGTGCGTAAGGTGCTCGATGGCTGGCCGGGCGAATGGCGCATCCCCCGCGTTCTCGACGACCCCCGCGATGTCCCGCTCATCGTCGATCTGCCCGAGCCGGGCAAGATTGGCATCGACCGGCTGCTGAACGCCGTCGCGGCGAACGCCGTCCGCCCCCGCGACCGGCCGGCGATAATCGTCGACACCGGCACCGCCACCACGGTCGATCTCGTCTCGCCCGCCGGGGCTTTTCAGGGGGGAGCGATCCTGCCGGGCTTTCAACTCTCGGCCCGGGCGCTGCACCGCTACACGGCGCTGCTGCCGCTGATCGGCATCGAGGAACTGGCGACCGAGCCGCATTCGCCGCTGGGCCGCAACACGCGCGAAGCGCTCCGCAGCGGCCTGTTCTGGGGGCAACTCGGCGCGGTGAAGGAACTGGTCGCCCAACTCGGCGGCGAGGACGGCGACGCGGCCCTGTTCCTCACCGGCGGCGGCGCTCCCCTCCTCGCCCCCCACCTCCCCCACGCGAGGCACGAACCGCATCTCGGATTGCGCGGCCTGGCGTTCTGCGCGATGCGGGATCGCGGCGACACGGCTGCGGGAGAATGATACGATGGAGACTTCCGGCAGCGACCCGGACGCTCGCAGCGTCCGGGTCGCTGGGCGATGCCCCGGATCCTCGCGAGGCCGACTCGATGAACGCTGCCGCCGATTCCCTTCCCTCACGCCGCCGGCTCGTGTTCGCCGCGCTGACGACCGCCGTGGTCGTCGCCGCAGTCTTCACGGCGCTGCTTCCCGGCTTGCGGCAGAAGCGGCTCATCGACGAGATCGAAGCGAACGGCGGTCGGGTGGAGCTCGAGACCATTTTTCCCGAGTGGCTCGAAACGGCGCTGGCTTCGATTCTCGGCGACCGACACCAGCGGATGTACGGCCGGATCCAATGGGTGCATGTCAAAGGCGATTGGTTCGACGATTACCGGATGGCCCAAGCGGACGGGTTTCGCAATGCGACACACGTCGCATTGGGAAGCACCTCGCTCTCCAAGGCTGGATTTGCGCTGTTGGTTCCGAACGAGAACTTGGAACACCTGTGGCTGTCCGCCCCTGCGATCGATGGCGATTGGGCTGGGCACTTTCCGGCCATTTCCAGCCTGCGGTTACTCGGTGTCATCGGACTCCTGCCCCCGTTTTCCGTCGTTCGCGTCGATCTTCGCTTTCCGAATCTGAAGCATCTTTACCTGCTCGACTGTCGAGTCGATGGCGGCGGCCTGAAACAGGTCGCGTCGCTGCCGATGCTGGAGCACTTCTGCCTTCAGCGGTCGGAAATCGAGGAGGCGGACTTCGTCCATCTTGCCGGTCATTCGCGGCTGAAGATTCTGGAACTCGGTGAAAGTTCCGTCGGCGATGCAGCGATGAGCCATCTCGCGAGATGTCCGAATCTCGCGATGCTGTTATTGCATGATACGCGGGTCTCCGATCAAGGCATGGAGGCATTGGCGAAGGGGCGTGCCCTTCGTTGGCTGGATCTGACTCGAACGAGCGTCACGACCGCCGGCGTTCAGGCGCTCGCCGAACTGCCCGGGTTATACCGCCTCGTACTCGCCGACACATCGGTGACGGAGGACGTCGTGCCGGTGCTGCTCGGGATGCCCGCCTTGGAATCCGTCGACCTCGATGGGACGGCCGTGTCGCGCGAGGAACGGGAGCGATTGAAACACGAGCTCGAACTCCGCTCGCCGTGATCCCGGCGACGCACGCCATGCGGAATCATCGAATCGCCATGCAATCGGAACTTCACGCCGCGCGCCTCACCCCGCGCGGCCGCGGGGCCGTGGCGAGCGTGCGCGTGACCGGCGATCTCGCGGTACTCGAAAAAGAGCTGCGTCCCCTTTTTCGGGCGGCGAACGGGCGCGCGATCGCCGAGCAGCCGGTCGATCGAGTCGTCTTCGGACTTTGGGGCGGCGGAGGAGGGGTGGCTGGGGTCGATTCGCCGCGAGATGAGCATCCATGTCCGGCGACCTCGCTCGGCGGATCGCCCCCAGCAATCGGCGGCCGCGTCGGCGATTCGCTGGGGGCTGCGCTTCGCTTCGACCCCAGCCACCCGTCCGCGCCAGCCGCCGCGCCCGCCGAGGAGGTCGTCGTCTGCGGTGTCGCTGAAGACGCCCTCGAAATTCATTGTCACGGCGGCGAGGCGGCGGTGCGGCGGATTCTCGACGATCTCGAACGCCGCGGCGCGGCGATCGTGTCGTGGAACGAAATGGCCGCGGCCGAGCGCGGCATCCTCGCGGCGGAGTGCGACGACGCGCTCGCGCGGGCCACGACGTTCCGCACCGCGGAGATCCTGTTGGAACAGCGGAGCGGCGTGTTGCGCAACGCGGTCATTACGCTTATGAGCCGCGGGGTGGGCACCGCCCGAGGGGTGGTCCCCCGCGGTGCTCTGGCGGTTTCCGCTAGGGCGACGTCCGCCACCTCGAACGAGTCGGATGCACCGCGTCATGAGCGACCCACGACACTCGATTCACATTGCGGAGCATTCTCGAACGGAACCTCGGTCAGCACCGGCGGGATGAACCCGCCGGCTCATTGTTCGACCCTCGACGCCCTTCTCGGCTGGGCCGATTTCGGCCGGCATCTCGTCGCCCCGTGGGAAGTCGTCCTCGTCGGACGGCCGAACGTGGGAAAATCGAGCCTCGCGAACGCGTTGCTCGGGTTCTCCCGTTCGATCGTCTTCGATCAACCGGGAACGACGCGCGACGTCGTCACCGCCGAGACCGCCCTCGACGGCTGGCCCGTCCGCTTCGCCGACACTGCCGGCCTCCGCGACGCCCCGGAGGAATTGGAAGCGGCCGGCATCGTTCGCGTGCGGGAATTGCTCGCGCGGGCGGACCTGCTCGTTTTGTTGGTCGACGTCGGCCGGCCCCCCGATGCGGTCGATCGGGAACTGTTGGTGGCTCATCCGGCGGCGCTCCGCGTCGCGCACAAGTGCGATCTGGAGGACCGTTGGGGCGACGCGCTGCCGGCCGACGCGCTCCGCGTGTCGTCGCGGACGGGGGAAGGCGTCGATGAACTCGCGGAGGCGATCGTCGGGCGGTTGGTGCCCCGCATCCCGCCGCCCGGCACGCCGATCCCCTTCACCGACCGGCAGATTTCACTTCTGCAAGACGCTCGGGCCGCCCTCGAGCATGAAGAGCAACGGGCCTTCGAAAGCGCGGCGGCGGAACTTCTCGGCGCCCCAAGGGACGACGCATCAATCAGTTGCGTTTGACTGCCTGTCTGGGCGTCGATGTCGAGATCTCCCCCGACGACCAAACGGTCGCGTGGTTCGACTTGCCGAATTTTCCGATTTCGGTCACGATTTCGCATCATCCACAGGCGATCGATTGGGTTATATTGAGACGATGCAGCGACACGGTCGCCGAAACATCCGGCGGATCTGGCCTCGCAACAAGGAGACGGGGATGCGCGATTCCGGCACAAAGGTCGGGCTGGCGGCCCGTCCCAGGGCGGTTCGTTCGGTCATGGCTCGTTCGGCGGCCTGTTCCATCGGCGTCGTGGCGGGGACCGCTCTGATCGCCGCGACCCTGATTGCCGCGATGTTGTCGCCTCGTCTCTCGGCCCGCGCGGCCGACCTCGAACCGGTCGCGGCTGATGAGAGCGCCGTCGCGGCATCGGCCAAGGCCAGTCCGCGTGAGGTCGCTCGCGAGGTGGACCGGCTGATCGACGCGTCGCTGAAGGAGGCGGGAGCCAGCGTCGCCCCCCGCACCAGCGACGAGGACTTTCTGCGGCGGGTGTCGCTCGACTTGGCGGCCACCCTTCCCACTCCCCGCGAGACGACGCTGTTCGCTCTCGACGACGATCCCGAGAAACGGGCCAAGGCCGTCGATCGACTGTTGGCGGGCAACGAGTTTTCCGCGGCCCAGGGACGCTACTGGCGGGACGTGATCATGCTGCGGGCGACGAACCCGCAGGCTCGGATCGCCCAGCAACCGCTCGAGCGCTGGCTCACCGAGCAGTTCCGCCGGAATGCCGCCTGGGACGAAATCGTGACCGGCCTCGTCACCGCCACGGGCGAGGTCAACGAGAATGGCGCGACCGGGCTGATCTTCGCCCACAACGCCCAGCCGCAGGAAGTCGCCGGCGAAGTCGCGCGGATTTTCATCGGCATTCAAATCCAGTGCGCCAATTGCCACGACCATCCGATCGACAGTTGGAAACGGGAAGACTTCCACAATCTGGCGGCTTACTTCCCGCGGATTCGCGTGCAGCAATCGCTCGACCCGTCGCGGCGATCGTTCGAAGTGATCGCGACCGACGTCCCGCCCGACCCCGTCAAGCAGGCCGAAGCCCTTGAGAGCATCGCCGGCCAGCTGAAGGGACTCGACCGCGACGGCGACGGGAAGGTGACGGCGGAAGAGGCGAACGGGCGTCTTCTGCAGACGTTCAACCGGATGCTCCGCACGAACGACCGCAACCGCAACGGGGCGCTCGACGCGGACGAACTGGGGAACCTGCGGCTTGTGAACCAATTCGGACCGCGCGGCCGCGGCCGCGGAGGCGCCGAATACACGATGCCCAACCTCGACGATCCGCGGGCGCGGGGCACGCCGATGCAGCCGGTGTTCTTCGTCGATCAGACCCGCACCGGCAACCGGTTGAGCGACAAGGACCGTCGCGACGAGTTGGCCAAGAACCTCACCAAGCCCGAGAACCCATGGTTCGCCCGCGCCTACGTCAACCGGGTGTGGACCGAGATGCTCGGCCGGGGCTTCTACGACCTCGTGGACGACATGGGACCGGAGCGGATCGCCGATTCCCCCGAAGTCCTCGACCTGCTGGCGGACGGCTTCGTGAAGAGCGATTACGACGTCCGCTGGGTCCATCGCACGATCGCCGCGACCGAGACGTATCAACGGCGGATCGAGTCGCCGGGTACGATCGGCGGCACGCCCGCCTTCGCTTCCGCCACCCCGACGCGGCTGCGGGCCGACGCGATCTACAGCGCGCTCGAACGGGCGCTCGATTTCGGCCGGCCTCAGCAACGTCCGCTCGGCCGGGGGCGCGGCAATCCCGCCATGATGGCCCGACGGGGAGGATTCGCGTCGCCGCGGGCACAGTTCGAGCAACTCTTCGGGTTCGATCCCTCGACCCCCCAGGACGAAGTGCTGGGGACGGTGCCGCAGGCGTTGTTCCTGATGAATTCGCCGGCGGTCAACAACCAGATTCGCGCGACGGGAAACACGCCGCTGGCGACGATCCTCCGCGACAACCGGGACGATGAAGCCGCGCTCCGCGCGGTTTATCTGCGGGTGCTCGCCCGCGCGCCGTCCGAGACGGAAACGAAGGCCTGCCTCGATTACGTCGCCGAGGTCGGCAGCCGCGGCGAAGCATTCGAAGACGTGATGTGGAGCCTCGTGAATTCCAGCGAATTCGTCTCGCGAAGGTAGGGGGGAGGAGTCGGGATTCAGGATTCAGGATGCGATTTCAGCAAAGACGCGAAGCGACTTCGTAACTCGTAACTCGTAACTCGTAACTGGCCGGAGGTTCCCATGGACCGCGCCTTTCATCATCAGGACGTTCGGCTCGAGCGCGGGGGCGTCTCCCGCCGGAGTTTTCTGCACGTCGTCTCCGCCGCCTCGGTCGCGGCCGGCACGCTTTCGTTCCGCGATCTCGTCAGCCTCCAGGCGGCCGAACTCCGCCAGCGGCGCAAGTCGATGATCCTCCTCTGGATGCAGGGCGCGCCCAGCCAGTTCGAAACCTTCGATCCCAAGCCCGGCACCGACAACGGCGGATCGACCGAGTCGATCGAGACGGCCGTCCCCGGCATCCGCATCGCCCAGGGGTGGAACAAGACCGCCGCCGCGATGAACGACATCGCCCTCATCCGCTCGATGACCAATCGCGAGGGGAACCATCAGCGGGCGACCTATCAACTTCACACGGGCTACGTTCCCTCCGGCAGCGTGAAGCACCCCAGCATCGGGGCCAGCGTCGCCAAGGAACTGGCTGATCCCGAGAACCCGCTCCCCGCGGTCGTCTCCGTCGGCCGCACGATCGGGGCGGGTTTCCTCGGCGTCAACTACGAGCCGCTGGTGGTGAACGCCGGCCGCATGCCCGAGAACATCGCCGGCGCCGTATCGGCGGACCGCTTCCGCCGTCGCGGCGGCCTGCTCGACAAGCTCGAAGACGAATTCGCCGAGCGCGGCGGCCGCGACGTCGTCGAGGACCATCGCAAGCTGTACGCCAAGGCGGCCGACCTGTTCCAGAGCACCGAGGTCGAGGCGTTCGACCTCTCGAAGGAGCCGCAATCGGTTCAGCTGCAGTACGGCGAGACCAACTTCGGCCGCGGCTGCCTGTTGGCCCGCCGGCTCGTCGAACGCGGCGTGACGTTCGTCGAAGTCAGCCTCGGCGGGTGGGACACGCACGCCGACAACTTCGAGCGGACCGGCCGGCTCGCCGCCCAGACCGATCCCGGTTTCGCGGCACTCGTGACCGACCTCAAGCAGCGGGGCCTGCTGGAGAGCACCTTGGTGGTGTGGATGGGCGAATTCGGCCGCACCCCGCGGATCAACGCCCGCACCGGCCGCGACCACTACCCGCGGGCGTTCAACGTGGCGCTCGCCGGCGGCGGCGTACACGGAGGCCGGGCGATCGGCTCGACCACGGCCGACGGCACGGCGGTCGCCGATTCCCCTGTCGGCGTGACCGACCTGTTCTGCTCGTTCTGCCACTCGCTCGGCGTCGACCCGGCGAAGGAGAACTACAGCCCCCTCGGCCGGCCGATGAAGATCGTGGACGGCGGCAGCAAGGTCGAAAAGCTGTTCGCGTGATGCCCTTACTCGGTCGAGCGCGCCTGCCGAATCGGTGATTTGCCGCCAAGTCATTGGCGGCGCCGGGTGCCACTGGCTTGCCAGTGTTCCTTCGATTGACGATGCGGCGTTCACGATGTTCCAAGGATGCGGAACCTTGCAGCTTCCGATGGCAGGGTGGCCCCGACGGCGTTCAGCCGTCGGGGTCGCGCAGCGACAAGAGGGCGCACAATCGACGTTCCACCCTGTTGCAGGCCGGCCCACCCGTCGCCATAATCGAAAGACCGCTCATCCGACCACTCCCGGAGCTCGGCCATGCGGCGAATCCATGACTCCGAGGGACACGCCCAGTTCGTGACGTTTTCCTGCTCTCGTCGCCGCCGCGTGCCTGGGCTGGTCGAACGAGCGACCGATTGGCGGTCGAGTTTGCGCGCGATGGTAGGAAGGTCGCGGGCCGGACGGTTTGCCGATCGGCTGGGTGGAGGTTTCGGAATGAAGATCTCCAAGGTTCCGGGGCCGTTTTCGACGAAGGAGAGCGAAGTGTGAACCCTCTTGTCGCTGCGCGACCCCGACGCCTGAACGGCGTCGGGGCCACCCCGCGGCCGAACCAGCTGTTCGTGCTCAGCAGGCATGGGTCCGCCGTCGGCCTCCCCGAGGAGTTGGTCCGGGATACCACAGTTGGTCAAAGAGATTTGACTACCAGAAGTTCACCGACGCACGTGTCGATGTCGAGAACTTCAAAGGCGTCAATTTGCAAAGGTGACACACCGACGCACGTGTCGATGTCGAGAACTTCAAAGGCGTCAATTTGCAAAGGTGA
>JBBDNT010000101.1:0-1574 GCA_040877445.1 Planctomycetaceae bacterium | reverse complement strand
CAGTGGATATTAGGTTTCAACAGCTCCTTGGTGTTATCAAGGATGGGTCGCCCGATGATGACCTCGCCATGTCTGTCGGGCTACTCATCGAGCGGCATCGGGTCATCAAGGCGATGGGCAGAGACAACGGAGTTACCGAAGGACTGTTGCCGTCCAAGCTGGCCGACATTCATGTCACAGATGAGGATGTAGCAGCTGCGATAGAAGTGCTTCTTCAAAAGGTGTCGGTTGCTCCATCCTTAGGACTGGTTTGGGCATTGGCGAGAAGTGGACAACCGAGCGTCGTGCCCGCACTTGTCTCGGTTCTGCGACGCATGGAATCCGACTCGAGTGGCCAGGAAATTGCCTACCAAGCGCTTCACGGAATCACTGTTTGCGGTATCTCGTCGGAGTTCAACTCGATTGCAATTGAAGCAATTGAAATGGCCGCAACAAGTTCCTCAAGAATTGTCAGCGATTACGCGAACGAATTCCTCGAGCACTATCGCCGAGTTCGTTCACGTGGCTGACGCCGGATCCGATGTTGCTGTGGTCTGGAGGCGGAAAAGGGGACGTAGCTCTTTGTTTTTGGGCGGATGCTCGGAGTTTTTCTTCCGCTCTTGCCCTCAGCCGGCTCATCGAGGCTGTCGCCAACTGCGAGGGGCGATATCTGGGCCGAAAACGCCGATCGGGGCAGATTCGGCTTGACTCGGCCCCGCGGCGGTGGAGAATAGGAGTCGCACATGGCCGTTCTCTTCGGTCGCGAACGAACGCGAACGAAAAAAACGAAAAAGGGGAACGAAAAAGGGGACGCAGCTCTTTTTCGAGTGCGCCTTGGTAGAATCCGTATACGCCCTCGATGGCCAAGTCACCCAGCGCACGGATCAGCGGGGGACGGTCAGCACCGGCTCGATCAGTTCGCCGACGAAGGATGCCGACTGGACGCTGGATGCCCTCGGCAACTGGTCCAACTACGAGGAGAAAGTGTCGAGCACGACCACACTCGACCAAACCCGGACCTCGAACGCGGCCAACGAGATCACCGACTTCACCAACACCACCGGCAGCGCCTGGATCGACCCGACGCACGATGCAGCGGGCAATATGACCCTGGCCCCGTCTCCGACAGCGCCCGGCAACTCGGCCAAAGACCAAACCTACATCTGGGACGCCTGGAACCGCCTCGTCGAAGTCAAGGAAGGCGAAACCACCCTCGCAAGCTACCAATACGACGCCCTCCACCGCCGCATTTCAAAGGTGGTCGGCGAAGCCGAGACGCACTACCACCTCAGCGAACAGAACCAGGTGCTCGAAGAGCGGGACGAGGAGGACAGCGTCCTCCAAGAGCACGTCTGGCACCCTTACTACGTCGACGCGGAAGCCGCCCGCTGGGACAACACCGGCGAAACCGCCATCTACTAGAGAGCGGAAAAGGGGACGCAGCTCTTTCCGACGAGCGAAACCCGGCCGTTTCGGCCGCATTCAGAGCCAAATCTGGCACGACAGGACAATCGCGCTCAAGTTGATCGGCGAATTCGGAGGACGGAAAAGGGGACGTAGCTCTTTGTTTTTCAATCGCTCGCAAACGGAGGGGG
>JBBDNT010000100.1:0-6136 GCA_040877445.1 Planctomycetaceae bacterium | reverse complement strand
TCGACGAGCGTGGACGCCATCCCCCGGCAGATCGACCCCAGCCACCCCACCGGTAGTTCATTTTGCCGCCGCTGCCTTATTACACGCCGCCAACCTTCCAGTTCGGTCTGGACGACGTACTACGGACGGGTTTCACGCGATCGTCTCGCGCGCCGCCTCGCGCAACTCGCCGAACAGCCGGGCGAAGTCGGCGCGTTGGAAGTGCGCATTGAGTCCGCTGGGATTCGGCAGCACCCACACCAGCGCCTCTTTCCATCGTTCGGTCCGCGGGCCGATCTTCGCCTTGCGATCGCCGAACCCGGCGCGGTACGCCGTCAGCCCGAGGAAGGCGACGCACTTCGGCCGGTAGCGGCGAACTTTTCGTGCGAGAGCCTTGATCCCCGCGACGAACTCCTCGTGCTCGAGTTCGTCGGCCCGGGCGGTCGCCCGCATCACGATGTTCGTCACGCCGCAGCCGTGGTCCAGCAACTCCCGCTCCTCGAACGGCGTCAACAATCGCGGCGTGAATCCGCCGTCGCGCAGCGCCGGCCAGAAGCGGTTCCCCGGCCGGCCGAAATGATGCCCGATCGCGGCGGTGTACAGCCCCGGGTTGATCCCCACGAACAGCACGTCGAGACCGGGCGCGACGACGTCCGGCACGGTCTTGCCGACCGCGGCGGCGAGTTCGGCCTTGGTGGGTTTCCAGGGGCGTTCGGCGGCGGACAGCGACCGCGCACGTTTCGAATCGGAATTCATTTGCGTCATTCGTCGCTTTCGAGATGCCGATTTGGAGCGTCCTTCATCACCTGGCGTTGATGCCGAGCACTTGCCTCCTTGAGCCGCGCAAAGACCTCGGGATGCCGCCTCCGCTGTTCGCTCTCCCGCGTTCTCGCGGTATGATCGAGGATATTCGATTTGGCGAACCGCCGGAGGTGAATCATGCCGAGTGTCGAATTGAGCGAGGAGCAGGTGCTGGAATTGGTGCGGCAATTGCCGCCCGAGCGTCTTCGCAAAGCCCTCTTGGCGCTCGCGGGCGAGGGGGCGGTGCGGCGCGAGCAGAGGCTTCAGTACGCCGAAGAGCAACTGCGGCGAGTCTGCTCGGAACGCGGCCTCGATTGGGATGCCATGCCCGAGAATCAGCGCGAGGAGTTCATCGACACACTGGTGCATGAGGACCGCCCATGCCGCTCGTAGCGGTTTTCGACACGAATGTTCTGCTCTCGGCAGTCGGCTGGAAAGGCAGCCCGTACCACTGCCTCGAATTGGCCCGTAATGGAGTCGTCGAAGGAGTCACCTGCCCGGAATTGATCGACGAATTGACGGAGAAGCTCGAATCCAAGTTGGGATTCACCTCGGAGAAGAGTTTCGAGACCGTGGCCGAACTGCTTGGCTTTCTGCGAGTCGTCCCGATCGAGAGTCTACTTCAGGTCGTCGCCGCCGATCCTGACGACGACAAGGTCTTGGAGTGCGCGCTCGCAGCGGGTGCGACTCATGTCGTGACGGGAGATCGTCGGCACCTGCTTCCATTGGGACACTTTCAGGGGATCCCGATCGTCACTCCGGCTGATTTTTTGGCTTTGCAGAGGGCTGCCCCGTGAGCCGCTCCGATCACCGTCGAGTGCCGCGAGATACGTCCCCGATGAACAAGTCCCTGTCGAGAGCATTCAAGCCTATCGGCTGAATGTGCGGGCGTCGTCGAGCGCGCTTTCCAGCAGCGCGCGGGCCCGCGCCTGCTCGGCGGTCAGCGGAGCTTTCAACGGTGCGGCCGCCTTCTCGCCGAGTTTCTCGATCGGCCGGAAATGGCCGCGGTCGTCGAGCGTGTAGTCGCGGCCGCGGACGTGGCGGCGCCCTTGGATCGAGGCGTGGATCGTGGCCCGCGGATTTCCGGGTTTCCCGAACAATTGCGGGGCGAAGCTGCGGCCGTTGATCGGCTGCGCGGGAAGTTTCGCCCCGCCCAGTTCGACCAGCGTGGGGAGAATGTCGGAGAGGTCGATCAGGTCGTGCGAGACGCGGCCCGGCTCGATGGTGCCGGTCCAGCGGGCGATCAGCGGAACGCGCGTGCCGGCTTCGGTCATCGTCGCCTTGCCGCCGGGCACGCGGCGGACGACTTCGCCGTCGGCCCATTCGGAGACGATGCCCTGCTCGGTGCCGTTGTCGGCGGTGAAGAGGATCAGCGTGTTCTCGCCGAGCCCGATTTCGTCGATCTCCCGCACGATGCGGCCGACCGTTTTGTCCATGTAGGCGACCATGTCCTTGAAGTATCGCTTGTCGCCCCGCGGGGTCGCGGAGGGCTTCAGCGGATCGCCGCTGTCGGGCGTCGGCTCCCAGGGGAAGTGCGGCAGCAGCATCGAGTAATACGCGAGGAATGGCCGCTCCTTGTTGCGGCGGATGAAGTCGATCAGGAAGTCGGCGTTCACGTCCGGCCCGTAGCGATCAGGAAAGCGGTGGATTTCGCCGTTGCGGCGGAAGACCGGCTCGGCATACCGCGAGGTCTTGGTTCCCTCGACGAAGATCTGCCAGCATTGATACTCGTCGAAGCCGAAGCCGGGAACGGTGTCGCGCTCGTGCAGGAAGGAAAGCTGCCATTTGCCGGCCATCGCGGTGCGGTAGCCGGCGTCTTTCAGCAGGTTGGCGAAACTGGTTTCGCGCGTTGGATCGAGGAACTCGCGATGCTGATCGGGAAGGTAGATCACCCGCTCGATGCCGGTGTGCAGCGGATAGCGGCCGGTGAGAATCTGCGCCCGCGTCGGCGAGCAATACGGGTTCGCGAAGCAGTGCGTGAACCGCAACCCCTGCCCGGCGAGCCGATCGAGGTGCGGCGTTTCATACGATCGGCCGCCGTAGCTCCGCAGGCACTCGATGCCCAGATCGTCCGCCATGATGAGCACGATGTTGGGTGGCTGCGCGGCGCGTTCGGCCGCGCGGGCGTCGGCGAACGGCGAGGTGCCCGGCCATCCGGCGAGGATGATGGAGAGCGCCAGAAGGAATCGTGATTGCGGCATGAAGAGGCTCCCGCAAGTCGGCGCGGAGATGAAGGTCCGGCCGAAGGATGATTTCGTGAAGCGCATTCTGAATCAAGGAACGGAAACGCCGCAAGGGCGAACTCCGACGATTCGCGATTCCGTGCGCCGCCTTCATCCGACGCAGGCCGAGCGGCGGGGTGGCTGGGGTCGATCCGCCGCGGGACGATTTCGATTCGCGATCGAGCTGGCCCGGCGGATCGCCCCCAGCGATGGGCGTGTACGTCGGCGATTCGCCGGGGGCTCCGCTTCGCTTCGACCCCAGCCACCCCGTCGGTTCCTATGCAATGACTCGCGTCAACCGGTTGCTCGGGACTTCGGACCCCCGATACGCCGTCGCGCCCTCGACCCACGTTATCGAAGTCTGATAGAGCCGGCCTTCGTCGTCTCCACCGAACTTCAACTCGTATCCGCAATGAGGACACTTCGCACTTGCTCCGAGGCTGAACCGGCTTCCCGACGGGCAGTCGTCGAGGGTCGTATAGCGAAACCACAGAGCGCATCCGGGGCACTTCAGCGCCCAGCCCGGACGCACCTCGTCCTCGACGATCCCGTTCCAGACGGAGCCGTTCGTCATCGTACCGCCTCCACGACGATTTGCCTGACGCCGCCCCGCCGCGAATCGGGGCTCCCCCCGCTGACGCGGGAGGCTCGCTGCTCTTCTTTGCGTTCTTTCGCGGTCTTGGCGTCTTTGCGTCGAAAAAAAACTCCCTGGTTGCGGCCGTGCCGCGCCGCGGTTCTCTTCGAATGATCCTCGCTACGGGAGGCGGGATGCCTCCTTCGCCGGCGCGAGGTGCAGGTAGTCGAGCGCGAATTCGCGCTGCTCCCGCGATGTCGCATCGGCGTCTTCGATTCGGATCGTCAGCCGTCGTTCGCCCGCCGGAAGTTCGTGCACGCCGAGCGACAGCGGGCCGGTGGATTGCTGCTCGCGATGACGCAGGTCGAGGGGGCCGCGGGCGAGCGGGCGGTCGTCGAGAGTCAATCGCACCGCCGCCTGGTTCGGGCCGCGGGCGAACGCCGCGAAAAGTTCGTAGCGGCCCGATTCCTTCACCGGGAGCACGAGCGTCAGCGTGTCGTTCGGACGGGCGCCGGTCCAGACGCCGATCCGCGCGCGGCTGTAGCGCGGGGCGGTCGAATTTGCATTCGCCTCGTCGATACGTTGTTCTCGATAGCGGCCGCGCGAAACCGCAAGCGTGCGGAGAGTCTCTCCCTCGAGGACGCCGGGGATGCGGCTGGTGCGTTCGTCGAAGTCGGGGATCTGGCCGGGGCGGGGGACTTGCCACGGCGTCGCGAGGTACGCGATCAGGTCGCGGACCGCGTCCGGCTTCAGTTGATCGAGTTGGCCGTCCGGCATGATCGAGACGTTCGCCAGCACCCGTTCCTCGACGTCTTTCTTCGGCACGACGAGTGGCTCGTTGACGGTGTGCAGCACGATGGCCGAGTCGTTCTCCTCGGCGACCAGGCCCGAGGCGGTGCGGCCGTCGATGAGGAGCAGCGTGGTCGTCTGATACTCGCGCTCGACGATGGCGCTGGGGTCGATGATGTTTTCGAGGATGTAGTCGAGATTCGTCCGTTGCGAGCCGGTGATGTCCGGCCCGATCTCGCCCCCCTCGCCGAACATGCGATGGCACTTCGCGCACGTGTTTTCGTAAAGCAGCCGGCCGTGAGCAACATCGGCGTCGGCGATCGCCTCGGGAGTGAGCCGCGCCTTGTGCTCTTCGATCTTGCGGCGCTTCTCCTCGGGGGAAGTGCGAATCGTGCCCCACACGTCGTTGAGCTTCTTCACCAGGGCCGGATCGTCGAAGCCTTGAAGCTGTCGGACGGTGAAGGCGGACAGATCGCTTCGCGGAACATCGCCGGCGTCGATCGCGCCGAGCAGCGCGAGCGCATACGGCGGACGCGACGCGAGCGTGGCGACGGCGTCGGATTTCTCGTCGGCGGTGAACTTCGCATATCGCTCGAAAATGGCGATGGGCGTGTCGGCCGCGTCGTATCGTGCGAGGCCGCGGAGCGCGGGGCCGCGGAGTTCGGCATCGTCGAGCAATGCGACGAGCACCGGCGGAAGGTCGCGGTCCTTTCCTTCGAGCAGCGTGCCGAGCGCCGCCCGGCGGGAATCGATCTTCGCCGCGTCGTCCGCGACGATCTTCCGCAACGCAGGAAAGATCGAGCGATCGCCGAACTTCACGGTGACGAACTGCGCCTGCTCGCGGATCGTTTCGTCGTCGCTCCGTTCGAGCTTCGCGTACACGGCGGGCCATTCGTCGGGAGCTTCGAGCCCCGACTGCGGGCGAATCGCCTGCACGACCTCCGCGAGCATCAGCTTCTGCCGGGAAACATCGTCGGTCTTGCCGAGCGCGACGAGGACTTCCTTCAATCCCCGTTCATCGGCGGCTGCGCGGCGGACGACGTATTGCCGGACTTCGTTCAACCGCGATTCGAAACCGAGTTCGAGCGCCCGCGCGGGATCGTGCGGGACGAGCGGCTGAATGCCGTACCACGTCATCAACGGGAGATTCGCGTCAGCGTTGTCCGCGTCGCGCGAGAGGAGGCCGCGGGCGATGTTCCAGCGATCGTCGAGCGGCAAGCGTTGCAGCGCGCTCGCCAGATGCAGCCGCACGAAGGGGGACGGATCGCCAGCCGCCATCCGCTCGAATTCGACGAGCACTGGCGAGCGGCCGGCGTCAGCCGGCTGGTGGGTTCCGGGGGTTCCGGGGGCGCCGGGGTCAGGGTGATCACCGGGGGGCTGACGCCCCCCGCTCGCCTGGTCGGTCAGCAATCGCACGCACCATGCGCGGACGTACTCGCTCTCATGCGAAAGATTCTTACGGAGCCATGCCTCGTTGATTCCGCCGGTGACGTGCAGCACCCACAATGCCCGCAGCTTGCGGGGCACGTCGGGATGATCGCGGAAGATCGCCAGGCACTTCTCGTGAACGGCGGACATGTCGTCCCCCGCGGCGGCGCGCTCGTGCAGCACGCGCCGCGCGTGGCGGACGTGCCAATCGTTCTCGTGCAGTTGCCGCTCGACCAGTTCGTCGTTCGAGAGCTTCGCGATGTCGACTTCGACCGGTTCGACGTCGTCATAGCTGATGCGGAAGATGCGGCCGGTGTCGCGCCGCGTGTTGCGGTAGCTGTGG
>JBBDNT010000099.1:0-6175 GCA_040877445.1 Planctomycetaceae bacterium | reverse complement strand
CATGGCCAATCCATCCTACGGTCGACCCACAAGATCAAGGTTGAAGGCGTAGTAGTATGTCGTCGATATTGATTTTGTGGGTCGATGATCGAGGCGGTTAGGACGAATTTCAGTTCGTCGTGCCCGCCAGCGGAATGGCGCCGTTCTGAAGGCGCGGTCATTGAGAATTACCGGGAATCGCCGGGTGCTTCCGGCGCGGGTTTCGCTCGGCGAACTGAAGTTCGCCCTACGCCGCCCGCACCGACGAAGCGACCCGGACGCTCCCAACGGGGCGATGCAACAGTTCCTCTCTGTCGGCAGTCTCGCGGCCTCCGTTGCGAATCGACGAACGCCATGCCGGTCCCGTCAGACGATCAGACCCCCACCCGGCTCGGCTGGATCGTTTCGGTCCTGTTCTGGCTGTGTCTGCTGCTGGCGGTGGGGATGTACGGCGCGGTGGCGCTGGCGCCGAAGTACCTCGATTTTCTCGAACTGCGCGCGGCTCACCACGCGGGACAGGTGCGGCTGTTGGCGCTCGATCGGCAGACGCGCACGCTGTCCCAAGTGGAAAAGGCGCTCGAGAGCGACCCGGCTTTCGTCGCGGAACTCGCACGGATCGACTTCGACGCCGCCGCGCCCGGAGAGGAGCGAATCGCGGTCTCGCCGGAGCACCGTCTCGATGCCCAACCCGCCGCGTCCGTCGAGACGAATGCCGTCGCCCCGCTCCCCTGGCACGCGCCGCTGGTGCGCGCGTTCGTCGAGAATCGCGGATTGCGGCGGACGTTGCTGATCGCGTCGGCGACGATCGTGCTGGCGGCGTTCGCGCTGCTGCACGATTCGCGAGAAGGCGGCCGCCCGCTCGCGTGGCTCATCGAGCGCTACCGCCGCGAAGCGAAGCCGCCGTCGCCGTAGGACGGAATTGAATTCCGTCCGCCAGGAAACGGCATCATGAATTCACCCGCCGTCCGTTGTGGCGCCCGCGCGTGCAACATTTCCGGCCCGGCGGGACGTACTTGCGGCGTTCGCGGCGCAATCTTGGCCGATGCCCGGCAACGGGCGGGCACGACGGATTACAAATCCGTCCTACCCACCCGATATTGCGAAAGGCGCGCTACTTCCGGCCCAACCGCTCCTGCGGGCCTGCGTCTCCCGCCTGCAGCGCGATCATCCACAGCATTCCCCCCAGCGACAACGCCGCGGCGATCGCGAACACCCATGAGCCGAGGCCGAGGCCCGGCAGGCGCCACTTGGCCGCTTGTTCGGCCGTCGCGAACAGGATCAATCCCCCCATCGGGCCGATCAGCCCCCGCAGGCCGGTGAGGAACACGTGAATTCCGTTGTACAGCCGAACGTGCTCGGGCCGTGCGAAGTGCAAGCTGCCCGTGAGCCAGTTGATGTTCCCTCCGCCGTTGCTGATCGCGTGGAAGATCGTGCCGACGATCATCGCGGGCAGGTTCCCGAGCAATCCGCCGATCGTGTAGAACACGTAGGCCACCAGTTGCAGACCATTGAAGATCGCGCGGGCGGTCATGGGGTTCTTGCCGTCGAGGTACCGCCCCCACACCGGGGACGAAGCGACGATCAGCAGCGCGGGCAGCACGGCGGCGACGAACGCGACGGTGCCGTTTCCCGCTCCGATCGATTCCTTCAGCACATGGGGAATCAGCACCAGGCCGATGTGATTCGCGATCCCCGCGACGGCGAACGCTCCCTGGTAATGCAGGAACCGGCGGTCGGCGAAGAACACCCGCGCTCCCTCGAGGAACGCGGCCAGGGGTGAACGGGCCGCGCCTTGATGCGCGCCCGCGGCGAAGATGTTCCGCCGCGACACCGGGATGCGGTTGTAGAACATCGCCCCCAGCAGCACCATTCCGCCGACGATCCAATACAACCCGGCGTACCCCGCCGGCCAGAGCGCGAACCAGCCCCAGCTCAGAAACGTGATCGATAAACCCGACAGCGCGGAAAGCGCCTGCGTCCAGCCGATCGCCGTGCCGCGGTGCGAAGCCGGATAGCGCACGCGGATCATGTTCATCTCGGCGACCCGCGGGAACGAGCGCACCCAGAAACTCGCCCCCACCAGCAGCGTGAACGCGAGCGGCCCTCCCCAAGGGGCGGCGACCAGAAACAGCAGTCCCGCCACGATCACGTTCGGCACCACCACCAGAAGTTGCATCGGCACCTTGCGGCCGACCCAAGTCACGATCGGGCTGAACAGGCTGCTGGCGAAGAACAGCATCCCCAGCAGCGATTGCTGCCACAGCGGCGCATTCAGAATCGTCGCCTGCACGACGAGCGAAATCGAGAACAGGGCCATCAGGCCGCCGGTCCCGAGGTTCGCCAGCGAGTCGAAGTAGAGCGCGGGCCGGCAGGAGAGCGGCATCCGCGCCAGCATCCGGCGGAAATACGGGAACCGCAAAACGATACGGCCGAACGCTCGCCCCGGCGCGACGCGCGGCGGAAATGGCGGCGCATCGATCGGCGCGGTTTCGATCGTCGTCGTATCGAACGTGGTCGGTTCGATCGCCGCCGGCTCGATCGTCGCCGGAACGTCCCGCAGCGCCGCGTTACCGCTCATGGTGGTCCCGTCCGTGGGAGGTTGTTCATTCGCGAGAAAATCACATGAAACGACGCGGCCGGGTCCGCGTGCCGCGCTCCGCTGGCGCGTCGCGGCTAACCGGGGGCATGTTTCGCGCGCAGTCGCCGGCCGAGCTCCGCGATGCGGTTCGCGCATTCCGCGCGGGCCTCGTCGAGACCCTTCGACGTCACGTGGCTGGCCCGGTAAGATGCGAGGACCAGTTCTTCGGCGGCCATCAACTCGCGGCAGGCGTCGGGGATCTCGGAGGCGACTTCACGGGGAATCGTCGTCACGCCATTGCGGTCGCCGTGCAACAAATCGCCGTTGTAGATGGCGATCCCGCCGACGTTCACCGGCACGCCGACTTGAAGAATGTGGCAGTAGCCATGAGCGCACGTCGTTCCGGAGGTGAACACGGGAAACCCGATCGCTTCGACCTGGTCGAGGTCCCGCCCGGTGCCCGAGGTGATCAGCCCCTGTGCGCCGAAAGCCTGATAGGTGGTGCACATCACTTCGCCAAACGTCGCCGCCGCGACCGGCTGATCGAGATCCTGAAACACGACGACCGGCGGTCCGGGCAATTCGGCGAACCGCTCGACTTGCTGCGCGAGGCCGGAATAAGCGTCCCCTTTCGCCGGCGGAGCGAGGCTGCGGAACGTCGAGGTGAGCGCGTAGCCGACCATCGGCGGCATCCGCGGGAAGCACGCCCGGATGGTGTGGTTCATGTAGCCGGCGCTTCGCGGCCGCACGTCGAACAGTTCGATCACGTTGCAGATGGTGGGCGTGTCGAACTTCGCGAGTTCGGCGAGCGCTTGCGGAGAGAGTTCGGCGTGACCGGGCATGGATGGCGGGCTTTCGTCGAGTGACGCGCCGCGAAACGGAGCGGCTGAACGGAAACGGCCCGGACTATATCCGAACCGGGCCGGGCGCGCGAAGAGGGAGCGACCCCAAAACGGAAGCCTGGGCGTGCGGCGGAGCATTGCCGAATCAGCCGAACCCGAACTCGCTCCACCGCCGCGTCACGCGCTCGCGGATTTCGTCCGAAGGGCGGATCTCTTCCGGCCACGCGCGGGGGTGACCTTCCTCCGGCAGCTTGCGGGTCGCGTCGATGCCCAGCTTGTGCCCCATCCCGCGGATCGGGGCGGCGTGGTCCGCCATGTGAGTGGGGCCTTGCCAGAAGGCGGCGTCGCGGCCGGGATGCGCGTGCGCCCCGACGCGAAACCACACTTCTTCTTCGTCGGTCACGTCCGCGTCGTCATCGACCACGACGACGATCTTCGCCGGAGAAAGCGAGTCGAGCGCCCACACGGCGTTCATCACCTTCCGCGCCTGGTGCGGATACCGTTTGCGGATGCTCACGAACAACAGGTTTCGCCCCGCTCCCGCCCGCGGGAAGTGCAGGTCGGCGATCTCCGGAACGAACATCCGCACGAACGGCCGCAGACACCGCGCGGCGAGCCGCTCCAGGCAGTGCTCTTCCGACGGCGGCCGCGCGCGGATCAGCGCGGGGAACACCGGGTTCGCCCGGTGCGTCACCGCGGAGACGCGCAGCACCGGGACCGGCTCCGAAAGCGAGAGAAACCCGGTCGCCGCCGCGATCGGACCGGCCGGCTCGAACTCGGCGGCGGGATCGATGTAGCCCTCGATGACGAACTCCGCCGTCGCGGGGACTTCGATCTCCGCGGAGCGGCAACGGACCAGTTCCACCGGCCTCTCGCGCAGCAATCCCGCGAGCAGACAGGCGTCGGCCCCCGGCGGCAGCGGCGCGTGAGAAGCGAACGTCAGCAGCGGATCCCCCCCGAGCGCCACCGCGACCGGCATCTGCTGCCCCGCTCGCCGATACGTCTCGAAGTTCCCCCAACCATCCTGCTGCACGTCCCAATGCACGAACAGGGAACGCTCGTCGCGGAACGACAACGGGGTGAGGGCGAGGTCGCGCGTGCCCGATTCGAGATCGCGCGTGACGACCTGCCCGGCCGTGATCGTGCGGGCGCTTTCTCCCGGCCACGCATGGGGGATGGGAAGCCGCCGCAGATCGACGTCCCGCCCCATCTCGACCACCTGCTGGCACAGGCCCGTCTTGACGACTTTCGGCGGCACGCTCGCCATCCGGCCGAGTTGCGGAACCCGCTTCAGCGTGTCCAGCCACGACTCGGGAACGTCCGGCACGAGGCGGGCCGACAACCTCTCGGCGATCTCGTCGAACGACGCGGCGCTCATCAGCCGGCACAACCGCGCCGGATTGCCGAGCAGGTTCGCGACCACCGGAAACTCGCTGCCGGCGACCGACTCGAACAACAGCGCGGGACCGCCGTCGGGCGCGCGGGCGATTCGCGCGGCGATCTCCGCGAGTTCGTGAACGGGATCGACCTCGACGGCGACGCGGAGCAGTTCGCCGTCGTCTTCGAGCCGGGAAAGGAAATCGCCCAGGTTGTCGTACGGCATCGGCCCGAATGCAAGGGTGGCGACGGATAACGGTCGGGCAACGATTATAGCAACCCGCCCTCCGGTTAGCCGCGACCCGAAGCCTCGCGGCGCAGCCGCGAGCGCAGGGGAGCGCGCTCGCTCTGGGTGCCGCGACCGCTCCCCCGGGCATCCGAATCGCGACACTTCCGCGCGTCGCCAATCTCCCCCCAGGTTCACTCGCCGTGCGGAGCGTTCCGCGGCGCGCGGAAAATTCGCCGCTTGCGGCGCGGTTCCGCCGTTGCGTCCCCCGATTGCGTGCTAAAGTTTCGCTGTCCGCGTTCGAACGTCGGGGAAAGCGAACCGCCATGGGTTTCCTGAAAAGGTTTCTGAAAACGAGTCATCGCGAGGGGCAGCCTTCGCGCGGCCGCAGCAGCTTCGAGAACCTCAGCGAGGACCAGCTCGAAGCGCATTTGCGGATCGCGCGGTACGGCAATTTCCGCCTCACGGACGCGGTCCGCCCCTCGTACGACCTGGAAGTGGTCCCCCGCTCCGGCTTCCGCCACGACACCTACCGCGACCGCGAAACCGGCGTCGACATCCCCGTGGTGATGGCCGCCGCCTCGGCTGAGTTCGTCCTCGATCTGTTCTTCGATCTCATCGACAACGTGGGGGACGAGGTCGACGTGGTGCTCGAAACCAGCCACGACGCGCACGACGGGCACCAGGATTTGCTCCGCGAGCAGATCGATCTGCCGGTGCTCAAAAGCACGCTGTACGACTTCGAGGACATGCTCGTCAACGACGGCTGCGCCGGGTTCGCGGTGCTCAACCCGCGGACCCCGGTCGAAGTGCAGTTCGACGAGCACAAGCTGCTCATCCTGTACGGCCAGAACCTCGACGCGTTCGAGAACGTGCTCCGCGATTACGGCCTCGAATGCTGCGAGGAAATGCGGTTCATCACCGAGGCCGAGCACGTCCACTCGTCGAGCGACGAATTCCAACAGCAGTTCGAGCAGTTGCGCTATCGGCTGGGCACCGACGATTGACTGTCCCGAAGGAGGGTGGGCCGTGCCCGGCCGCATCCGGACACGATCTCGATCGCGGCTCGATCCAACGCACCGCGAGGGCTCGGGATTCGCGCATCGTTCGCGAATTTTCGACCACGGATGTCCCAGCGCGGCGAAGCCGCAACCAAATGAAAACGAGGATTCT
>JBBDNT010000098.1:4978-32813 GCA_040877445.1 Planctomycetaceae bacterium | reverse complement strand
CCAGTGGATGGAGAGCGTGTCGGCGCATCGCTGGGGGCTGCGCTTCGCTTCGACCTCAGCCACCCCTCGACTATTCGCGCCGCGGTAACTCAAATTCCCGCCGCTGCCTAATACGAAGCGCAACCGCCGAAGCCGGCCGCCATTCCGTCGGCGCTCATACCAGTTCTTCAACCCTGCGGCGGTCGTCGAGCAGGTACATCGGCCGTCCTTGCAGGTCGGAGAGCGTGGTCGAGGGGTCGATCCCCAGCACGTGATACAGCGTGGCGAGCACGTTCTGCGGCGTGTAAGGCGTGGTGATCGGTCGGCCGCCCCGCGCATCGGTCGCGCCGATGACCTGTCCCATCCGCAACCCGCCGCCGGTCATCAGCGCGAAGCCCGCTTCGGGCCAGTGTCCGCGACCGGGCAGGCGCGGATTGTTCGGCGTGATTCGTGGAGTGCGGCCGAATTCGCCCCAGAACACGACCGCCACGTCGTTCTCCAGTCCCCGCTCGGACAGGTCGGTGACGAGGGCGTGAACGACCTGATCGAGCTGAGGCACGAGATAACCCAGGCACTTGCCGGTGTTGCCGTGCGTGTCCCACGTTCCGCCGCCGAAGCCGCACGCCGCGCGGCTCGCCTTGGGATCGCCGATGAAGCTCACCGAGACCACCTTGACTCCCGCCTCGACCAGCCGCACCGCTTGCAGCAACTGCGTGCCGGTGCCGTAGCGGGCGACGAGTTCGGGGCGCTCGCGGCTGATGTCGAACGCGTCGCGGGCCTCGTTCGAGCCGATCATCTCCAGCGCCTGGGCGGTGTAGGCGTCGACGCTGTCGGTGGAATCGTGCAGGTCTTCGACGCCGCGGCGCAGGTTGTCGAACGCGCTCAACAGCGCGCGGCGGTCCTGCAGCCGCTCGAGCCCCACCTTCGGGTCGACGGCCAGCGCAGTCAGGTCGGCGCCGGGGAGGAACGGCTCGTGCGCCCGGCCGAGGTAGGCCGAGAATCCCATCCTGGTCGACGCCGTGCGGGTCGCGTCGAGTTGCACGAACGGAGGCAGCGCCCGCGGAGCGCCGGAGTCGGCCTGCAGGCGGCTCATCACCGCGCCGATCGAGGGGCGGCCCCCGTCGTGGAACCCGGTCATCAATTCCTCGGGCGGCTGATGGTCCGGCTGCTCGAACGTCATGCTGCGGATGATCGCCAGCTTGTCGGCGATCTTCGCCTGCATCGGCATCAGGTCGCAGATCTCCAAGCCCGGCACCACCGTGCGGATCGGCGGGAACTCGCCCCGATACTCGACCGGCGCGTCGGGCTTGAGATCGTACATGTCGATGTGGCTGGGCCCTCCCTCCAGCCAGACCATGATGACGGCCTTGTGCGACTTCCGCTCGTCGATCGCCCCCGCGGCCCGCAGCCGCAAGAGATCCGCCAGCGTCAATCCGCCGACGCACAGGCCGCCGAGTTTCAGGAAATTGCGCCGCGACAGTCCGTCACAGGTCCGCCCGCCGCTCGTGCCGGAAGAGAACGTCAGCATGGGGAACTCCTCGATTGGCGTCGTCGAACTCGCGATGCGCTACCCGGCCGGCTTCTTCATCATCTCCGGGTCGCGGTGGCTCGTCCAGAAAATCGCGTTCGTCAGCATCCGCCGGAAACTCTCGTTCTGGAAATCATCGAGGGCCCCCGTCGCGGAGTAGAACATTCGCCCGCCGCGGAATTCGTGAACCCAGGTCGCCGGCAGCTTGCGGTCTTTCGACTCGCAGACCTGCAACAGCACGACTCCCTCGGCGAGCGGCCCATTGCCGTAGATGTATGTGGCGGAGCGGAACGGTTCGACCCCGGCGAGCACGGGATGCCTCGCCGCCTCGTCGGAGGCGACCGCGAGCGGGCCGCTGCCCGAGGGGCCGCCTCCGTAGTTCCCGCCGAACACCTCGCGGTCGATCACGGCGTTGTCCTTCGCCTGGAAGGCGTGGCACGCCGTCCGCAGGCCGACGATCGGCTTCCCCGCTTCCCAGTGCGCGCGGACGATCGCCATCTGCTCTTCGGACAGCTTCATTCGGCGGGCGAACAACAGCAACAGGTCGGCCGACTTCAATTCGTCGAGATCGTCGAGCCGGCTCGGCGTTCCCTTGTCTCCCAACGAGATCGTGCAGGTCACGCGATAATGCGCTTCGAGGTGCTTCTTGAATTCCGGGAGCGACGTCATCGGGTCGTACTCGCCGGCCGCGATGACGTGGATCCGCAGAGGGGCGGCCGGATCGGGGGCGCTCGCGTCTTCGCCCCGCGCCGCGCGCGACATTCCCCCCACGAAGGAGCCGACACAGGCGGCGACGCAGATCAGAAGCACGCGACGCCGTCCGCGGGAGTGACGTCCGTCGAACATCGCATTCGCTCGCTACGGGAGAGACGGTTGGAAATGCCCCAGCATCCTACCCCGGGCCATCGGGGCACGCAATCTCGAATCGAAGTCGACCGATGCGTCGCCTTGCGCTCCGCCCGACGGCGAGCCTCCCGCGCGAGCGGGGGGAGGGCGCACCAACGAACGTCCCGGGGCCGGGAAGGCTCGTCGCGTCCGCCGTGGGCCGTGATCGCGGCTGCCCTCGACCCTTCCGGTCGGTTCGCTATACTTCACACTTCGCGCCCGCCCTGGGGGGGCGCGACGGTTCGGTCACTCGGCGAGCGGTTCTTCACGACGGGACGCACGATGACGGTCAAGAAGACGATCTACGACAAGCTCGAAGAGCTTTCGCGGAACCTGTGGTGGAGCTGGCAGCCGGAAGTCACCGCCATCTTCCGCGCCATCGACCCCGTGCTCTGGTCGGACCTGGGGCACAACCCCGTCCGCCTCTTGCAGCAGTATCCCCGCGAGAAACTCGATGAGCGGGCGCGCGAGGAAGTGCTGCACTCCCGCATCAACTGGGCCTACCGCCGCATGCAGGAGTATCTCGCCTCGCAGGACACCTGGGGCGCCACCCACGCCGGCCTGCTCGGACATCGCCCCGCCGCGTACTTCTCCGCCGAGTTCGGCATCCACGAGTCGCTGCCGATCTACTCCGGCGGACTCGGCGTGCTGTCGGGCGATCATCTGAAGAGCGCCTCGGACCTCGGCGTGCCGCTGGTCGCAGTCGGGCTGTTCTACGACGAAGGCTACTTCTCGCAGCGCGTCGACGAGACCGGCTGGCAGCAGGAAACCTACACCGAATTGCAGATCGAGAACTTGCCCATCGAACGCGCGGTCGACGCCGCAGGCAAGCCGGTGCTGATTTCCGTCGACACTCGCAGCGGCAAGATCTTCGCGCAGGTGTGGCGGGCGAACGTCGGCCGCGTCTCGCTGTTTCTGCTCGACACCGACATTCCCGACAACCGCTCCGAAGACCGGCATCTCACCGCCCGGTTGTACGGCGGCGATCAGCGGACGCGCATTCGGCAGGAGATCATGCTCGGCATCGGCGGCGTGAGGGCGCTCGCCGCGCTCGGCATTCAACCCAGCGTGATCCACATGAACGAGGGGCACTCCGCGTTCGCCCCGCTGGAAGTCATCCGCCTGCGCATGAAAGAGGACGGGCTGACCTTCGACGACGCCCTGCGCGACACCGCCGCCATGGGCGTGTTCACCACGCACACTCCCGTCGACGCGGGACACGACCGCTTCGACGGCAAACTCATCGAAGAGCACGTCGGCCCGCTCGCCGACGATCTCGGCCTCGACCACGACGGCCTGATGGGTCTCGGCCGGGTCGATCCGCAGAATCACCACCAGCCGTTCTGCATGACGGTCCTCGCGTTCAAGCTCAGCCGGCGGGCGAATGCCGTCTCGAACCTGCATGGCGTGGTCAGCCGGCGGATGTGGGCCTCGCTGTGGCCCTGGCGGAGCGAAGAGGAAATCCCGATCGGACACATCACCAACGGCGTCCACGTCTCCACGTGGCTGTCCGCGCAGATGCGGATGCTGTACGACCGCGTGCTTCCCGCGAACTGGTTCGTCCGCAGCGGCGAATCCGGCGTGTGGAAGGGGTTCGATCAGGTCACCCCCGGCGAATTGTGGGAGACCCACCAGTCGCTGAAAAACCGGCTGATCGCCTACGCCCGGACCCGCCTCGTCAAGCAAGCGCGCCGCCGCGGCGAATCCGAGTCGCAGGCGGCGCAGTATCATTCGGCCCTCGATCCGCAGGCGTTGACGATCGGCTTCGCCCGCCGCTTCGCCCCCTACAAGCGGGCCGACCTGATCACGCACGACATCGAAATCCTCAAGGAAATGGTCGCCGACCGCGAGCGGCCGGTGCAGTTCATCTTCGCGGGGAAGGCGCACCCGGCCGACGATCACGGGAAGAGCATCCTCCAGCGGATCTATCGCCTCACCCAGGAAGAGCCGTTCCGCGGGCGGGTCGTGTTTCTCGAAGATTACGACATCAACCTCGGCCGGCACATCGTGCAAGGAGTCGACGTGTGGCTCAACAACCCCCGCCGGCCGCTCGAAGCGTCCGGCACCAGCGGCCAGAAGGTCGTGCTCAACGGGGGCCTGAACCTCTCCGTCCTCGATGGCTGGTGGGCCGAGGCGTTCGATGGCAAGAACGGGTTCGCGATCGGCAACGGCCGGACGCACATCGAACCGCGAATGACCGACCAGCGCGACGCGGACGACCTGCGCGACGCCCTGCTCGACGAAGTGATCCCGCTGTACTACGACCGCGACGCCGACGACCTGCCGCAAGCCTGGATCCGCCGCATGAAGTGGGCGGTCCGCACGCTGGGCTGGCGGTTCAACGCCGACCGGATGGTGATGGACTACGTGAGAGAAACCTACATCCCCGCCGCCGGCGGGCTGTCGTGCAACATCGTGCCGATGCCCTGACGATTCACCAACGCCCCCGGTTAGCCGCGACCCGAAGCCTCGCGGCGCAGCCGCGAGCGCAGGGGAGCGCGCCAGTTGGTTGCGTCGTCGATCCATTCACCATCCGCCGAAGGACAATCGCCATGACGTTCCACATGTCGTTTCGCACGGGATTCGTCTGGCTGCTGGCGGTCTTCACGTCCGTTGACCCGGCAACCGCCGCAGAGCCTTCCAGCGAACTCGGCAAGCTCGCCGCATCCATGCAGACGGGAAGCTGGGCGAAGCTCGAGACCCAGGGTTACGACCGCGAATTGCTCCGCGTGCAGAGCCACTTCATCTACGAGTACACCCACGACGGGCAGTGGGATCCCGTCACCGCGCAGATGCTGTTCGTCGGGCAGGGGCATTATTCGGCCCTCAAGTTCATCAGCTATTCGGCCAAGACGAACTCGTGGACGCTGCGGCCGACGCCCTCGTGGTGGAAGGGGGATCCCGAGACCGGCAAGGGGCCGATCGGCCACGCCTACGACAACAATGCCCTCGATCCCCAGGGGCGGATCCTCTACCACCACCAGTACAATTCGCCGTTCATCCATCGCTGGCACATCGACGACGAGAAGTGGATCGATTCCCTCGAACTCGACCGCAACAAGTACGGTCCCGGCGGACACAGCTCCGGTCTCGTCTGGTTCCCCGAGATGGGAGGCCTCGTCCGCGGCCGCGTCAACGGCACGATCGACTTCCACGATCCGAAAAAAGCAGAGTGGCGGATCGTCGATGCCGAGAAACGTCCCACCGGCAACCTGCACAACTTCATCGAGTATTCTCCCGGCGCAAAGCGAGTGATCTTCGGCGGAGGCAACGGCAGCAATGACGTCTACTCGCTCGATCCCTCAGGCCAGGTCGAGACGCTCGCGAAGCCGCCGCTCGACGATCTCAACAGCACGCACCGCTTCGTCATCACCGTCGATCCGGTCTCCGGCGAGTTCCTCGTCATCAAATGGGGAAACCGCGAGGCGAACGGCCCTCTGTACGGCTTCGACTCCCTGAAGAACGAGTGGCGGCAAATCTCCGCGACCGTGACGCCGCAAGGTTTCATGATCGGCACTCCGGTCGCGAACCACGGCGTGGTGATGATCTGCACGTATCGCCCGGAAGAGGTCTGGCTGTACAAGCACGCGCCGCGGAAGTGAAATTAGGGCAATACTTTACCCAAATGGCGGAGCAGTCGTCGTCGTAGCGGAATTCGCAAGAATTCCGACATGGGCCAGCAACTGGGACGTCGCCGGAATTCTTGCGAATCCCGCTACCGCCCGTGCGCCACGTCACTCCGGTAAAGTGTTACGAATTGGAGAGTGTCACGCATTGACCGCTGGCAAGCGCAAACGCCGCGTGCTGCTGATCGTCGCCGCCGGCGCGCTCGCGCTGGCCGGCGTGCTGGCTCGGCCGGTGTTGCATCTCGTGACGACTGCGTCGCGCGATGTCGACGAACTGGAAGAACTGCCGCCCGGGTTCGCGGACGACGCCAGCCGCTTGAACCGGACCCGCGTGGCCGAGGTCTGGCGAGTGCCGGTCGACGCCGACGACCCGGAAGGGCAGGTCGCCCGACTGCTGTCGCGGGCGCGAACGGAAGGCCGCCGCGTGTCGATCGCCGGCGCGCGGCACAGCATGGGCGGGCACACGATCCATCCCGGCGGCATCGTCATCGACATGCTCCCCTGGAGCGATATGGAACTGGACGAGAATGGAACCATACTGACGGTGCAGGCGGGGGCTCTGTGGAAGGACGTCATCAAGTATCTCGATGCGCGCGGACGCTCGGTCGAGGTGATGCAGTCGAACAACTCCTTCTCGGTCGGCGGTTCGATCAGCGTCAACTGTCACGGCTGGCAGTACGATCGCCCGCCGATCGCCTCGACCGTCGAATCGTTCCGGCTGATGCAAGCCGACGGCACGGTCGTCCGCTGCAGCCGCACCGAGAATGCGGAACTGTTCCCGCTCGCGCTGGGGGGCTACGGGCTGTTCGGAGTGATTCTCGACGTCGAACTGCGGGTGATTCCCAACGAGCGGTACCGACTCGAACAGTATCTCGTGCCCGTCGATCGCTCGCTGGCGACGTTCGACGCCGCCATTCGGGACCGCCCCGGGGTGCGGATGGTGTATGCCCGCATGAGCGTCGTTCCCGACACGTTTCTCGACGAAGTCATCATCAACGCCTTCGTTCTCGAACCGGACGGCGAGATGCCCGCGCTCGCCGAGCCGGGCATCGACACCCTGAAGCGGGCCGTGTTTCGCGGCTCGGCGGACAGCAATTACGGCAAGCAACTCCGATGGAGCGCCGAGACGAAACTGCAACCGTTGGTGGCCGGCGAGAACTTTTCGCGCAATCAGCTTCTGAACGAGGGGGTCGAACAGTTTCAGAATCGCTCCGCTCGTTCGACCGACATTCTTCACGAGTATTTCGTGCCCCGGCATCGCGCGGCGGGATTCGTCGCCGCGATGCGCGAGATCATCCCGCGACACGGCGGACAACTGCTGAACGTCACGGTCCGATCGGTGAACGAAGACCGCGACACGTTCCTCCGCTACGCGGACCAGCCGCTGGTCGCCTTCGTGCTGCTGTTCGTGCAGGAGCGGACCGACGCCGGCGAAACGGCAATGGAAGACCTCGCACGGGAACTCATCGACGCCGCCCTCGAGCGCGAAGGGCGGTACTATCTTCCCTATCGGCTGCACGCGACGCGCGAGCAGTTCGAGCGGGCGTATCCGCAGGCCCGGGAGTTCTTCGATCGCAAGCGAAAGTACGATCCCGGAGAGCTGTTTCGCAACCGCTTCTACGACCGCTACGGCCTCGCGGTCGAATGAGCTTGCTCCCAATTGTTCGGGCTTGCCAGTATCATCGCGAGCGGTCCGCGCACCGCGTCCGATGTGCTGCGATCTTCCCGGCGCCATGGCGCGATTCGACCCGGTCGTCTCCGATGGATTCCCGTCACGATGGATCCCCACTACGAACAGCTCGGCGCGTTCTATCTCGGCAAGGTCTTCGACCCCGACCGCGACGTTCTCGCCGACGACGTGCTCCTGTACGACGCCAAGGATCTCACCACGCACGCGGTGATCGTCGGGATGACCGGCAGCGGCAAGACCGGGCTGGGCGTCACGCTGCTCGAAGAGGCGGCAATCGACGGCATTCCGTCGCTCGTCATCGACCCCAAGGGGGACATGGGGAACCTGCTGCTCAACTTTCCCGAACTGCGGCCGGAAGATTTTCGACCTTGGGTCGAGGCAGAACAGGCACTTCGGGAAGGTCTCTCTCCCGACGACTACGCCGCCCGCACCGCGACGCGCTGGCGAGAGGGACTCGCCGAATGGGACCAGCCGCCGGAGCGCATCGCCCGGCTGCGCGATGCCGCGGAAGCGGTCATCTACACGCCCGGCAGCGACGCTGGCATTCCGATCGCCGCGTTCCGTTCGCTGTCCGCACCATCCGCTGCGGTCCGGGAGAATGCCGAGGCGTTCCGCGAGCGCGTCGCGGCCGCGGCGTCGGCCTTGCTCGCGCTGTTGGGGATGGATGCCGATCCGATCCGCAGCCGCGAGCACGTGCTGCTGTCGAACATCTTTTCGACCGTCTGGCAACAGGGGCGCGATCTCGATCTGAGCGGATTGATCCGCGAGATCCAGCAGCCGCCGTTCCGGCAGGTCGGCGTGATGGATCTCGAAACGATCTTCCCCGCGGCCGACCGCATGAAGTTCGCCGTCGCGGTCAACGGGCTGCTCGCTTCGCCCACGTTCGAGGCGTGGCGTCACGGTCAGCCGCTCGACATTCAGCACCTGCTCTACACGCCGACGGGAAAACCGCGGATGGCGGTCGTGTCGATCGCGCATCTCTCCGACGCCGAGCGGATGTTCTTCGTGACGCTGTTGCTCAACGAAGTGCTGGCGTGGACACGCTCGCAGTCGGGCACGTCGAGCCTGCGGGCGATCGTCTACATGGACGAGGTCTTCGGGTATCTCCCGCCGACCGCCAATCCGCCGTCGAAGACGCCGCTCTTGACGCTGCTCAAGCAGGCCCGCGCGTACGGCGTGGGGGTCGTGCTGGCGACGCAGAACCCGGTCGACCTCGACTACAAGGCGCTCTCGAACGCGGGCACGTGGTTTCTCGGCCGGTTGCAGACCGAGCGCGACAAGCTCCGCGTGCTCGACGGGTTGGAAGGGGCCTCGACGTCGGCCGGGACGACGTTCGATCGCCAGCGAATCGAACGGTTGCTCTCCGGCCTGAAAGCGCGGACCTTCCTGTTGAATAGCGCCCACGAGAATCAGCCGGTCGTGTACCAGACGCGATGGGCGCTGTCGTACCTGCGCGGCCCGCTGACCCGCGTGCAGATCGAATCGCTGATGCGCGACCGCAAGCCGGAACTCGCCGCCGGTCGTGCCCCCGCGATGCCGAGCGCTGCGCAAGCTTCCGGCGCCGGCGCGGCGGTGGTTTCGCCGGGCGATGCCCCTTCCGTCCCCGCGGGCTCGACCTCGCCGCCGGTGTTGCCGCCCGACATCGTCTGCCGGTACGTCGCCGTCGCCCGCTCGGTCCCGCGCGACGCGCGGATCGTGTATCGGCCGGTGCTGTTCGGGGCGGCGCGGCTGCACTTCGTCGATGCGAAGTCGCGCTCGAACGTCGACGTGTGGAAGAGGGCAGGGCGGTTGTCGCTCGTCGGCGATTCCGTTCCCCCCGATGTCTGGGATGCCGCCGAGCGAGTCGATCCCGAATCGCTCGCGCTGCTCGATGAACGGCCGGCGGAAGGAACGTTCGCGCCGCTGCCGTCGGAGTTGGCGCAGCCGCGGTCGTACAAGGATTGGGCTTCCGGCCTTAAGGAGCACTTCTACCGGGAAGAGTCGCTCGCGCTGTTCCACGCGCCGCGGCTCAAGACGTATTCCGACCCCGACGAGGCGGAAGGGGACTTCGTCTCGCGTTTGCGGCACCGCGTGCGCGAGGAACGCGATCTCGAGATCGAGAAGCTCAAACGCAAGTTCGCCCCGAAGGCGGCCCGCCTGGAAGACCGCATCCGCCGCGCCGGCCAGCGCGTGGAGGTGGAGAAGTCGCAGGCGTCGAACGCGACGACTTCGGCGGTCATCACCTTCGGCGCGACGCTGCTGGGCGCGCTGTTCGGACGCAAGGTCGCCAGCGCCACGAACGTCTCGAAGTCGGCGACCAGCGTCCGCTCCGCCGGCCGCGCGGTGCAGCAGCGCGGCGACATCGGCCGCGCGGAAGAGAACGTCAAGGCGCTACGGACGGAATTGGCCGAGTTGGAGGCGGAACTCGAACGCGAGACCGACCGCATCCGCGACGACTATTCGCTCGACTCGATCGCGGTCGAATCGTACGCCGTCCCCCCGCGCAAGTCCGACATCTCGATCGAACAAACGGCCCTCGCCTGGCTGCCGTACCGCGTCGACGCGGCGGGAATCGCGGAACCGGCATGGTGAACCACAGCGTCGCACCTTCGGGGCCAGAATCTCGTGCTGCCGAGAACAGATCCCGGCGGACTTCGCTGGCGCGTCAAAGGTTGGTCGAAGAGCAACTACGGGGCCGCCGATTCGCATCAATCCGCGGCCGGATTGGGGCGCGGGAGATTCCAGAAGTGGACCACCCCATCCCAGCCGGCGGTTGCCAGCGTGTTACCGTCGGGTGAGAAAGCGATCGACGAGACCTGTTCGGTGTGACCGCTCAATGTGGCGATTTCGTTGCCGGAGGCGACATCGCGCAACCGGACGGTGTTGTCGCGGCTGCCGAAAGCCAGCGTCTTGCCGTCCGGGGAGAGAGCAATGGACCGAGCGTCGGTCCTAACTCCAGTGAGTGCGATCTTCTCCTCGCCCGCCGAGACGTCCCAGACGAGTACTTTGCCATCTTCGGCACATGCCAGCAATCGGCCGTCCGGCGAGACCGCGACGCGGTTGATGAAGTTCGCGAGTTGCTCACCTTGAGGAACCGCCTTCCTTGTCCACTCGCCAGCATTCCAGAACCGAACGCCACCGCCCGCCGTAATCAACGTGTCGCCGGTCGGAACAAAAGCGACCTGCGAGAATTGGTTGATTTCTTCCGGAAGCGTTGCGACCGGCATCCGAGTCTTGACGTTCCAGATTCTGGCCGTCAGGTCATTGGCGGCGGACGCGAGGAATTCGCCATTCGGCGAGAAAGCCACGGACATGACCGCATTCGTATGCGCAGCCAGGGAAGCAGTCTGACTGCGGGTGGCGAGATCCCAGATTCGTACCGTGTGGTCTTCGCCGCCCGAGGCGAGCAGCGCGCCGTCGGGCGAGATGGCCACGCAATCGACGCGACCTTCATGGCCGGAGAGCGACGCCAGTTCGCTACCGCGCGCGGCATTCCAGAGCTTCACCGTCCCATCGAAGCTCCCGGTCGCCACGATCTTGCCGTCGGGCGAGAACGCCACGGACGCGACTCTGCCGTCATGGCCTTCGAGTGTCTGCTCGCCCACGATCGATGGTTGCCCGGCCGATAGTTCCCAGAACTTCAGCGGTTGCCCTGCGCCTCCCGATGCGAGCCTTCGGCCGTCCGGCGAGAAGGCGATCGCTTTGACTTCGGGATGCGCATCGAACGTCATTTGCTCGCGTCCGCCAGCGACGTCCCAGATCTTGATGCGACCGTCGTCGCTTCCGGATGCCAAGGCCTTCCCATCGGGCGAGAAAGCGACGCTCCCCACGTTTCGTACGTGCCCCTTGAGGTCGTGCTTTGCTTTGCCCGAAGCAACGTCCCACACGACGACGCTGCTGTTGTCGGCGAAGCCCCAATGGCCGGAGGCGAGCAACTCTCCAGTGGGAGAGAAGGCGACGGAATGCGTGGCGCCCAGATAGCGATCACTGAGCATCGCGGTTGGATTTCCCGAAGCCACATCCCATAACTGGATCCGGCTGTCGCGGCTACCCGTCGCGAGCAGCTTGCCGTCCGGGGAGAAGGCAAGCGACCAACAGGAGCGCATGGGTTCGCCAGACTCGTCGAGGATTTGCAATCGCGACGATTCCTCGGCCGTGGCCACGTTCCACGTAATGACCGAACCATCGTCGAGGCCCGCTGCGACCAGCTTGCCGTCCGGTGAGAATGCGACGCAGCGGACGTAATCTTCCGCGTCGAGACTGGCCGCCTCGGTGCCGGTGCCGGCATCCCACAGTCGGAGCTTTCTGTCGGTCCCGCCCGACGCAAGTGACTTTCCATCCGGCGAGAAAGCGACACACCAGACATTCGCGTCTCCGTGTTCTGCGAGCGTCGCCAACTCGCGTCCTTCCAGCGCGTCCCACAGCTTCACTTCGCCCGCGCCGTCGCCAGCGGCCAGCCTCTTCCCGTCCGGAGAATAGGCAATGGAGTGGACCATGGCGCGATGTCCGCGCGGCCGGATGTGTAGACGGTATCGCGACGCCGTTGTCTCTTCGACCTCGCCCTCCTTCTGTCGGGCCTTTTCGACAGGATCCGATATTGCGGCGTCAGCCGGAGCTGGTGGCTGGTTGATTTCGCCGGCCGGTCCTGCGATGGCATCGGTCGGCGATTCGTTCGATTCCGCACGCTGGTCGTCCGGCGATTCCACTGACCCGCACCCCAGCACCAGCGCCACCAGAATCACCAGCACGGACGGATTTCGATGGCTCCACTCGCCCTCCCCATAAGGGCGCCCGTTCGAGTTCGGGCACCGGTCGTGGTGCGAATTCGTTTGCTCGACCATGATTGGCTCCTATGTGTGCAATCCGCCAGTAGATCGCTATTACACATGCCGTTCGAACGAAAGTCAATCGCTTGAGCGAGTCGCCGCATCATTTGGGGCAAGACCTCGCTCCATTATGCACCATTCCCGCGCGAATGCGCTTCGTGGGTCTACGGCAAGTCGAATAACGACCCCGGCCCCCTCGACGGGAATCGCGGAACCGGCTTGGTGATGTATAATGCCGGCCACGCCCAGGGCGGGAGAAATGCGGCCGCGGAATTCTCGTGTGGGAACGGAATCGTTTCGATGAGTGTCAGTCTCGACTCGGCGATCGCGAGGTTCGGTGAAGCCGCCGGTGCGAAACTCGCGAGTCCCACCGTCTCCGGCGAGCCGGAGGATCAGCTTCGCGCGCCGCTCGAGACGTTGCTTGCGGACATGGCCGAACTCTGCCGGCTAGCGGGCGTCGTCGTCGCCATCGGGGAGTCGGCGGTCGCCGATCTCAAGACGCGGCCGGACTACGCGGTGACGGTTCGCGGCGCGCTGGCGGGGTTCATCGAGATCAAGTCGCCCGGCAAAGGGGCGGATCCGCGGAAGTTCAAGGATCGCCACGACCGCGACCAGTGGGAGAAGCTGAAGTCGCTGCCGAACCTCATTTACACCGACGGCAACGAGTTCAGCCTGTGGCGCGACGGCGAACCGTGGGGTTCGATCGTCCGGCTGACCGGGGACGTCGAAACGTCGGGCGCGAACCTGCAGGCGCCCCCCGCGCTGCTGCACCTCTTCGAAAACTTCCTCGGCTGGGAGCCGATTCCTCCTCGCGACGCGCCGCAGTTGGCGCACGTCAGCGCCCGGCTGTGTCGGCTCTTGCGCGATGAAGTGACCGAGCAACTGGCGATCGGAAGCCCGGCCCTCACCGCGCTCGCCACCGATTGGAGAAAGCTGCTGTTCCCGGAGGCGAGCGATTCGCAGTTCGCAGACGGTTACGCTCAGGCGGTGACTTTCGGCATGTTGATGGCGCGGGCGCGGAGCATCGAATTGGGAACGAACCTGGCGCAGGTCGCGCAAGAACTCGGGCGGACGAACTCGCTGATCGGGGCGGCGTTGCGGCTGCTCACCGACGACGCGGAGAACCAGGCGACGCTCAAGACCTCGCTGGGAACGCTGACGCGGGTGCTCGACGCGGTCCACTGGAACGTGATCGCCAAGGGCGACCCCGACGCGTGGCTGTACTTCTACGAGCAGTTTCTCGAAGTCTACGACAACGAACTGCGGAAGCAGACGGGGTCGTACTATACGCCGCCCGAAGTGGTCGGCACGATGGTCCGCCTCGTCGACGAGGCCCTGCGAGGCGAAGGTTTCGCGCTGCACCGGGGGTTGGCTTCACCAGCGGTCACGTTGGCCGATCCCGCCGTCGGCACCGGGACGTTTCTGCTGGGAGTGTTCCGCAGGATCGCCGAAATCGTCGCGGCCGACGAGGGGCCGGGCGCCGTCGCGGGGGCGATTGACGCGGCGATCGATCGCCTGGCGGGTTTCGAGATGCAGCTCGGCCCGTTCGCCGTGGCGCAGTTGCGGGTTCTCGCGGAACTGGTCGAGTTGACGGGGAGCGTTCCGGCGAAGTCGGTGCGGATGTTCGTCACCGACACGCTCGGCAACCCGTACATCGAGGAGGACTGGATTCCGGGCCTGCTCGAGCCGATCGCCCGTTCGCGGCGCGAGGCGAACCGCATCAAGACGAAGGAGCCGATCACGGTGGTCATCGGCAATCCGCCGTACCGGGAAAAGGCGAAGGGGCTGGGCGGCTGGATCGAAAAGGGAAGCCCGGGTTCGAAGGGGAAGCCGCCGCTGGATGCGTGGACGCCTCCCGCCGAGTGGGGCGTCTCGGCGCACTCCAAGCACCTGCGGAACCTCTACGTCTACTTCTGGCGGTGGGCGACGTGGAAGGTGTTCGACCAGGATCCGCAGCACGACACGGGGATCGTGTGCTTCATTTCGGTCGCGGGATTTTTGAACGGGCCGGGCTTTCAGAAGATGCGCGAATACCTGCGGCGCACGTGCGATCGCATCTGGGTGATCGACTGCTCGCCGGAGGGACATCAGCCGGAAGTCAACACCCGCATCTTTCAGAAAGTGCAGCAGCCGGTGTGCATCGTGCTCGCTTCGCGGTCGAAAGCGACCGACGAGAACACGCCGGCGAAGGTGCGGTTCCACGCGCTCGAGCCGGCGCATCGGCAGGAGAAGTTCCGGGCGCTCGGGCGGCTGAAGCTGTCGAGCCGCGGCGTCTGGACGGACTGCCCGACCGAGTGGCGGGCGGCCTTCTTGCCGAAGGCACGCGGGGCGTGGCCGAAGTATCCCGCGCTCGACCGGTTGTTCGTGTACGACGGCTCGGGCGTGATGGCCGGCCGCACGTGGGTCATCGCCCCCGACGCGCAATCGCTCAAGGATCGCTGGCGGACGCTCATCAAGGCGCGGCCGGAGAAGAAGGAGGAACTGTTCCATCCGCACCTTCGCGGCGGAGAGCCGGGCGACAAGCATCTGAACAAGGCCATGAGCGCCGCGATCACGGGATCGCCAATCGAACCCAAATCGGTCGCAGAGGAAAGTGGCGACTGCCTGCCGCCGGTGCGTTACGGGTTCCGTTCGTTCGACCGGCAGTGGATCATTCCCGACGATCGCGTGATCAATCGCCCAAATCGGCAGTTCTTCGACTGGCATTCGGATCGGCAGGTGTATTTGACGGCTCCCAGCGATCGTTCTCCCACGGCGGGGCCGGCGTTGAGCTTCACCGCGCTGATCCCTGATCTGCACCATTATCATGGCCGCGGCGGTCGCGCGTTTCCGCTTTGGCGAGATCCACACGCGAAAACCACCAACGTGTCGGCCAAGGCGCTCGACGTCCTGTCGAAGCGCTACAAGAAGCCGGTCGCGCCCGACGACCTCTTCGCGTACCTCGCGGCGGTCGCCGCGCATCCCGCCTATACGGCGCGGTTTCAGGACGATCTGATCAATCCGGGATGGCGCATCCCGATCACCGCGAAGGCGCGGCTCTTCTTCGAAGCCGCCGAACTCGGTCGCACCATCATCTGGCTGCACACTTTCGGCGAGCGCTTCGCCGGTCCGAAGGGGGAACGCCCGGCAGGATCGCCGCGGCTGCCGCGCGCCCAGTCGCCGCGCATTTCCGCGAAGGGGGCCATTCCGCAAACTCCCGAGGCGATGCCCGACGCCATCGTCTACGACGCCGGCAAACGCCGCCTGCTGATCGGAACCGGATACATCGACAACGTCCCGCCCGAGGTCTGGGCCTACGAGGTTTCCGGCAAGCAGGTGCTGCGGCAGTGGTTCAGTTATCGCCGGGCGAACCGCGAGCGGCCGATCGTCGGCACCCGCCGCAAGCCGTCGCCCCTGGGCGACATTCAGCCCGATCATTGGCTGGCCGAGTACACGACCGAGTTGATCGACCTGCTGCACGTCCTGGGACGCCTCGTCGAACTGGAGCCGAAGCAGGCGCAGCTGCTCGAACGAATCTGCGCCGGCGAACTCATTCCCGCCGAGGAACTCGAGCCGACGCGAGGCGGATCATCCGGCGGGCGCGGCGGGCCGAGCCCGCCGGTGCTTCATCGGCACTTGCCCTTGCCCGGCCTGTTGTTCGATGATATCGATTGAACCCATGATCGCAGAAACCGTGCAACTCCTTTCCGGCTGGAACGCCGCCGATACGTGGATCGTCGTCACCGCGGCGCTCGCGGCGATGGCGTGCGCGCTGCCGGGGAACTATCTCGTGCTGCGGCGTCAGAGCTTGATGGGAGATGCGCTGAGCCATTCGGTTCTGCTCGGCATCGTGCTCGCCGTGCTCGCCGCGAATTGGATCAAGATGTGGCTCGGGCTGGGCGACGCCGGGTACGTCGCGCTCGTGGCCGCGGCGGCGTTCGCCGGCGCGGTGATCGTCGGCGTGTCGACCGCCGTGCTCACCGAATGGGTGCGGAACCTCGGGCGGGTCGAGGCGAGCGCGGCGCTCGGCGTCGTCTTCACCACGCTGTTCGCGCTCGGAATCGTGCTGATCCGAGCCGCGGCGGAAGGAGTACACATCGACCTGCAGTGCGTGCTGCTGGGCGAGATCGTCAGCGTCACGCTCGACACGTGGAACTGGAACGGCTGGGCGATTCCCCGCGCCGCGGTCGCCAACGGGGCGATGCTCGCGGTCAATGGGCTGCTCGTGCTGCTGTTCTTCAAGGAACTGCGATTGGCCGCCTTCGACCCCGGCCTCGCGACCACGCAAGGCATCAACGCCCGCGTCGTGAACCACGCGCTGATGGCCGTGACCGCCGTGACGATCGTCGCCGCATTCCGCAGCGTGGGCAGCATCCTCGTGATCGCGATGCTGATCGTCCCGCCCGCGGCGGCGTATCTGCTGACGAACCGCCTCGGGCGGATGATCGGACTGAGCCTCGCCATCGCCGCGGCGAGCGCCGTGCTGGGACACGTCTCGGCGATCGTCGTTCCCGCACTGCTGTTGCCGCGCCTGGGACTCCCCGCGGTCGGCAGCGCGAGCACCGCCGGCATGATGGCCGCCGCCAGCGGAGCGTTGTTCGTGCTGGCATTGTTGTTCGGCCCGCGGCACGGCGCGCTCAGCCGCGGCATCGATCGGCTCCGTGTCTCGTTGCGGATCGCCGCGGACGACTTTCTCGGCTGGCTGTACCGCGTCGAGGAGAACGCGGCTGCCGATGCGGCGGCCATTGCGGCTGTCGGGACGGCGACATCCGGAACGCTGACCGGAATGCATCCGTGGGTGACGCGGCTCGCGACCTGGCGCTTGCGCTCGCGGCGATTGATCGAGAGCGCAGGGGGAAAATACCGCCTCACCGAACGCGGACGCGATGCGGCCCGCGAACTGGTCCGCGCGCACCGCCTGTGGGAGGCGTTCATGCAAAAGCACATCGCCGTTCCCGACGATCATCTGCACGCGACCGCCCATCGGGTCGAGCACTTTCTCGATTCGGACCTCCGGCGAGAGCTCGAAGCCGAACTCGATCGCCCCCGCCACGACCCGCACGGCCGCGACATCCCGCCGGAGTGACGGCAGAGGGAAGAAGGAAGAAAGAAGAAGGAAGAAGGAAGAGAGGAGCCGACCACTCGCTTGCGGTTTCGCGCCCTGCGGACGGATCATCAACGGCCACGCGGCCATTGCTCCCCGCGAAGCCATTCCATATCCTCTTCTTTCTTCCCTCTTTTTTCTTCCCTCTTCCTGCGCCTCCCCCGCCATGAAACCAACCCTCGCCAGTTTGCTCGTGCTTGCGTCGTTCGCCGTCGCCGCGGCCCAGGATCCCGTCCGGTCCGACGACAAGTACCTCGTCCCGCTCCCGCAGGAGAACGACTACGCCGCCGCGATGCGCGAGGTCGCGAGGAAGTTCACCGGCACACAGGGCGTGGTGATTCACGTCGGCGATTCGATGACCATCGCCAATCCCTACACCACCTGGGCAAGGCAGGGGCGCGGACGCACGCCGGAGGACATGGCCGTGCTCGAATGGTCGCACACCAACTCGCGCAACCGGCAGCTCGACGGCTGGTGGCTGGCCCGCACCGCCGCCGGCGACAACGCCTACGTCGCCCACACTTCGACCGCCGGTCTGACGTCGAAGCAGATCATCGAAGGGGGGCCGCCGCGGCGCAACTTGCCGCCTCTCGAAAACATTCTCGACAAGTTCAAGCCGCAAATGGTCGTCTTCATGGTCGGCTCCTACGACGCCGACGACAAGCGGCCGGTCGAAGAATACAAGAAATACATGACGCAGGCGGTCGAGATGTGCCTGGAGCGAAACGCCATTCCGATCCTCACCACGACCTGCCCGCGGTACAACGTCATCGAACTCAGCCAAGGCTACAACAACGCCCTCCGCGAAATCGCGAAGGAGAAGGGGCTGCCCGTCGTCGAACTCGAAAAGGAAGTCTTCCGACTCCGCCCGGACGACTGGAACGGCGCCCTCCAGAAGCGCAACGGCATCCACCTCACCGCGGGAGAAGCCGGAGGCGGCTGCATGAACGAGCCGACGCCCGAGAACCTCGGCAAGAGCGGTTATCACCTCCGCGGCTACCTCACCGTGAAGAAGATCGCCGAAGTGAAACGCACGGTGATCGACCCGGTGGTGAAGATGGAAGACTGAAGATGGAAGACTGAAGAAAGAAGACGGGGCCAACTCGCTTGCGGTTTCGCGCCGATCCCACTTCAACGCTCGACTCTCGACGCTCGACGCTCGACTCTCGACTCTCAACTCTCGACTCTCCGTGCAACTCACCGACCAAGACCTCCTCCTCATCACCGGCGCCACCGGCCTCGTCGGCAGTCATCTGGCGGAGGAAGCGCGGCAGCGCGGACTCCGCACGCGGGCGATCGTCCGCGCTTCGAGCGATACCAAGCTGCTCGACGAATGGGGGGTCGAAACCGTCGTCGGCGATATGGCCGATCCCCTCTCACTTGCACAGGCGCTGGCGGGTGCGACGGTCGTCGTACACTGCGCCGCCAAAGTGGGCGACTGGGGACCGATCGACGAGTACCGGCAGGTGAACGTCGCCGGTCTCGAAAAACTGCTGGAAGCGGCCGAGGCGAACGGTTCGCTTCGCCGCTTCGTCCACGTCAGTTCTCTCGGCGTGTACGAGGCCCGCGACCATCACGGCACCGACGAGACCGAACCCGTGAACCTCGCGGGAATCGACGGCTACACCGTCACCAAGGCGGAAGCCGACCTGCTCGTGCAAAAGCACGTCGCGGAGAAGAACCTCCCCGGCGTGATCCTCCGCCCCGGCTTCATCTACGGCCCGCGCGACCGCACCGTGTTCCCCCGGCTGCTGGAGCGTATCCGCGACAAGCGATTCGCCTATCTCGGCAAGGGGGACAAGCTCGTCAACAACACCTACGTCGGCAACCTCGTCCAGGCGATCTTTCTGGCGATCGAAAAGGACGAGGCGCTCGGCCGCGTGTTCAACATTCGCGACGGCCGGCTCGTCACGAAAAAGGAGTTCATGGAGGCGATCGCCGACGAAGCGGGCTACGACAAACCGACGAAGCACGTCAACCTGCAATTCGCCAAGGGGCTGGCGAAGGTGATGGAAGGCACCTGGCGGCTGCTGGGAAAGAAAGAGGCCCCGCTGTTGTCGAGCGCGCGGATCAAGTTCCTGGGCCTGAACCTCGACTTCAGCATGGAACGCGCCCAGAGAGAACTCGGCTACCAACCCGCGACCGACTTCGACGCGGCGATGAAAACCACGATCGACTGGTTCCGCGAGCAGGGGATGTTGTAGAAATAGTTGAGGGTCGAGAGTCGAGAGTTTAGGCGCGATGTAAGGGGGGCGAACCTGTTCTGGCACGGTCTCCCGACCGTGCCAGCCCGTTCGACCGCCAGGTCTCCAGCCGATCCTGCGGCGGCGTCGATGGCGGAGCGCGATCAGGCACGGAGACCTTCGGTCGGCGAACGTGGGGGGGGGGGGGGTTACCCTGCCACAACGAGGCGAACCAATGATGCGCCGAATGAGCGAAGCCGACTGGAAGGTCTTCCGCGAAGTCCATGCGATCGCGCTGGAGCGCTTCTGCGAGCGCGTGCTCGGCGAAGTCGGGGATCTTCTTCCCGACGACGGACGGTCCGCCCACGAGCGATATCTGGCGGCGTACGACTTGATCCAGCAACGCGACAAGGAACTGGCGAACGCCTTCGGCGATTTCAGCCGATCGACCGCCTGGCAACAACTGGCGATCATCCACGCGCGAGGCCTGATGACCGAAAACGAACTCGCGCGCTTCAGCGACGAGACGCGCGAAGTCGTGAACCTGTATCGCGGCCTCTGAAATGGTCGCCGCCGGCACCGAATGACGAGGCGCCGGCGTTCGGCGTAAATTGATCGTCCTCGCGGATCTTGCCGGCCCACCGGCCCACGGCCCACCTGACCTACTCATGCGGCATCGCGAACAGCTTCGCCAGTCGCGGGCCGAGGTCGCGGTGCGTCTGGTCGATCTTGTCCCAGTCGACCGGGACGAGGAATCGGGGACGCCGCGTTTCCGGATTCTCGACGTGGTGCAGCGCGCGGATCGATGCGCTCATCCGCTGGAACAGGTCGTGCCGCTCGTCGGCCGAATCGAACTTCTCGATCCGCCGCACGGCCAGACCCGCGGGCAGTTCCGAAGCCGCCGGAAACCGGGGAAGCGACTTCGCCACCGGTTCGTTGATCGAGAGTTCTTCGAGGACGACGACCGGTTCGCTCGTCCGCTCGTTGCGGACCGTGAGCGTTCGCAACGGGCAGGGGGCGGCGGAATCGAACGTCGCCTCCAACCGCCGCAAGCCGCGCACGCTCGTCGCCGTCCACTCGGCGTCCGCTTTCGCCTCGATCGCGGGACGGCGACCGAGCAGCCGCACGATCGACGGCAGATCGACCACGAACGGCCGCCCGCTTGATTTGTTTTCGTCGCGGCCGATTCGCCATTCGACCGCCTCGCCGACCGCGCGCAGCTCGAAACTCGCGGGGCCGTCGTTCGCGATCACGACCGACGAATCGAGCGCGTCGAACAGCAGCAGCGAGCCGCCGCGGAAATAAGCGATCGGCGTCTCCGACGCGGCGACGGTCATCAACAACGCCCGCGCATCCCCCTCGCGCTCCCACGCCCCACGAATCCGCACGCCATCGATCAAGATGGTGAAGTCATAGCTCGCGAGATCGTCGTTCGCGGGGGAGAGCAGGGGGACGGTGACGGTGCGGTCGTCGAGGGCGAACTCGGGCGCCTCGCGCGAAAACGCCCCCGCGCCGGGCAACCCCAGCATCTCGATCAACCGCGGCCCGTATTCAATGGTCGCCGCCTCGATCGCGCCCCAGTCAGTGTCTTCTGGAAGCGGCCCGTCCTTCCGGGCGGCGGGATACTCGATGCCGCCGATCGCGAAGACCGACTTCAACAGTGGTTCGCCCAATCGGCAATACATCACAAGGAGATCATCGGCTGTCCGCGGGGCCGAATGACGTTGCACGGGAAGCCCGCGCGGCAAATCTTCCGACGAAGGGAAGCGCGGCAGCATGTCCGCGGCGGGGAGATTCGATGTGAGACGATCGACGACCAGCGGGGGCGAACCATTCAGCGGGTCGATCGTCAGCGACGTGATCGTGCATTCGTCGCTGGTATCGAACAGGGCCGTCAACTGGTCCTTCTTGGCATTCGTCACTCCGGTGAACCGCCAGATGTGCTCGTCGAGCCGTTCGAGCTTCGCCTCGGCGTCGACTCTTCGGATGAGCGACGGCAAATCGAGGTTCAATGTCGACTTGTCGGTCGTGGCGATTCCCACGCTGAAGTAAGAGTACGACTCGGTATCATCGGTTGTGCCCTTCAGCTCGAACGAAGGATGAACCCCTTCGGCGAGAATCATGGCGGGGCTCTCGGCGTCGAAAAGCATGAAGTGCCGGCCGCGGGCGAACACGATCGGCACGCCGGACGCGGCGTCCGTTACCAAGAGTCCGGCTTCCCCCTCGCGCTCCCAGGCGACCTTCGTGCAGAACGTCGCCATCCGCACGCGGAACGCGAAGCTTCGAAGGTCCACGTTCTCGATCGCGAACACGGGAACCTTTTCGAGCAGAGATTCCAGGATCGCCGCGTCCTCGGCGGGCAACCCCTCGATCGGGCCGGTCGTCGTCTTCCGATCGCCGGTGTTCCACGACTTCGCCACGGTGCGATCACCCCGCGTGTCGTTGTCCTTGTCGCGCGCAGACGTTGCTTGCGCAGCGACCATTGGGGCGCTCGGAGGTTTCGGGGGGCGCGGCTTGCCCCCGTCGGGATTCACCGAGAGATCCAGCATCTTGGCAAGCGCCGCGCCGTAAAGCCGATGGGTTCTCGCGAGCTGGTCCCAATCGACGTCCTCGAGCAACGGGATTTCGCGCGCCTCGGGATGCTCGAGTGCGGCGATCCCCCAGATCGTCCGCCAGATCGCCAGTCCGCAATCCGTGATCAGCTTCAGCCCATCTGTCGCGTCGTCGCTTTCCGCGAGATCGAACCGCGCGATCGGAAGGCCGTCGGGAAACGCGGCCTCTGCCGGAAAACGGGGAAGCTCGTCCTTCGATTTCGAATCGATCGAGACGGATTCGAGCGTGATCGCAGCGCCTGACTCGTTCTCGACGTCCGCGATCTCGAATGATCGCAACGAATAGCGGCGGTTCGTGTCGAAGATGGCGGTCAACCGCGCCTTCCCCGATTCGCTGTCGCACGTGAAGCGCCAAGTTCCATCCGGCTGCCGTTCGAGTTTCGGTTCCGGCCCTGCATGCCGGATGAACGAGGCGGCATCGAGCTTGATGATCGGGTCGGCGTCCTTCACGGTGTCGATTCCGAACCGAAGGGAAAACCCGTTCTCGACACCAGCGAACATGAAATAGGGCCGACTTCCCTCGACGAGCAACAGCCGTGCCTTCGCGGCGTCGAAGAGGATGGCGCGGTCATCGCGCATCAAAGCGATCGGGGTGCCCGTGGCGACGTCGGTAATCAACAGCGCACTTTTCTTGCCGCGCTCCCATTGCGCCTGCACGCGGAATGTCGCGATCCGCACCGTGAACGCATAACTCTGCAACTCCTCGTTCTCCGACGACAGCACCGGGACGCGTTCGAGGAGCGATTCGAGCGTTGGGGTGTTTTCCGCCCGTTCCTCTTTCGCCGGCTCGTTCGCGGCGGGTTTGCTCTTCGGCGTCTCATCCTTCGCGGGTTCGTCCGCGGAGGATGTCGACGCGAAGAGGGCGAGCGACGCCGTGAGGGCCAAAGCCAGGCCGAATCGAATTCGCGTGCGGGTCATGCTCGCGACTCCCTTTCGCGGTGATGAATCACGTCGCCGCCCCCGAGCGCACGGCAACTCCTTCTGAGCGGGCGTTCTATACCTGCTGGACGCCGGATGCGGCAAGACCGATTTCGGCCGATGCGCCAACGCGCCAACGAGCCGCGGGGTTTATCCCCGCGGTGCTCACCGAGGTCCGGCGGCCGGAGCGCTCGGCTTCGTCGTGCGGCGTCCCTGATGAAGGCGTATTGCGCGACGGCAGCGCAACGGAGCATCGGGGCCGCCAGACCACCGCGGGGATAAACCCCGCGGCTCCTTTGCTCGCCATCTTTCCGTCTTCGATTTTTCTGTCGAAGATTCGCGATGGCCGGGGCGGGGCGTTGCGCGATATGATCGCGGCATCATGGAACCGTATCGCCAGATCGTGGAATCGTTGCGGCAGGCGTTTCCGAAGCCGGTTTCGGATCGCGTGCATGACGCCTATTTCGTCTTCTCCTTTCTCCGCGCGCTCGACCAGGTCGACGCGATGAAGTCCCGCGCGCCGCTGCTGGGCAAGCCGGAGGAGTTGGACTACGCGGCCGCGCGGAAGCTGCGCCTCGCCGACGAGCCGCGGACGCTGGAAGAAGTCTCGCACGCGTTGGTCGAGCATCTTTCCGGAATGTTCATCTGGGGGCATCCGCGGGCGCAGATCAACGTCGTCCCGCCGCCGACGATTCCCAGCATCATCGGCGGGCTGTTGCCTTCCATCTACAACCCCAACCTGTGCAGCGACGAGTCGTCGCGGAAGGTCGCGCTGGCGGAAGTCGAGGCGATCGCGATGACCGCCGGACTCGTCGGCTACGATCCCGAGCGGGTCGGCGGACTGTTCACCTTCGGCGGCACGGGGACGATTCTCTACGGCGCGAAGATCGGTCTCGAAAAGGCGTGTCCCGGCAGCGGCCGCGGCGGTTGTCGCGAACGGGTCGCGATCGTTTGTTCGGACCGCGCGCATTACGCCTGCCGGACGGTCGCGAACTGGCTGGGCCTCGGCGAAGACAACGTCGAACTGATTCCCAGCAACCTGCAGAACGAAATGCGAATCTGCCTGTTCGAGACGCAGTTGCGCGAGTTGTTGAAGCAGGGCGTGAAGATCGCCGCGATCGTCGCCACGATGGGCACCACCGACGCCTTCGGTCTCGACGACCTCGAGGCGATCCACGAAATCCGCGATCGGCTGGCGGAGGAGTTCTCGCTCGACTACCGCCCACACATCCACGCCGACGCGGTCATCGGCTGGGCGTGGAGCGTGTTCGACGATTACGACTACGACGCCAACCCGCTCGACTTCCGGCATCGCACGGTGCGGGCGATCGCCGCGGTGACGCGCCGCATCCGGCATCTCGGCCTATCGGACTCGCTGGGGATCGACTACCACAAGACCGGCTTCGCGCCGTATATATCAAGCGCGTTCCTGTCGCGCGACGCGGCGGATCTGCAGCTCATCGCCCGGCCGAGGTCTTCCACGCCGTACCTGTTCCACGCCGGCGAGTATCACCCGGCGCAGTACAGCCTGGAGACGTCGCGGCCCGGCTCCGGTCCGATGGCGGCGCTCGCGAACCTGCTGCTGTTCGGCAAGACCGGACTGCAATCGCTCATCGGGCATCTTGTCACGATGTGCGAAGAACTCCGCGAGCACCTGAAGGGGCACACCGCGACGACGGTGCTCAACGACGGCAACTACGGCCTGGTGACGCTGTTCCGCGTGTATCCCGACGGCGTCGACACCTTCACCGTCCCCGAACGCGAACGGACCGATCCGCGGTATCGCGAAAAGTTGCTGGCGCACAACGAATACAACCGCCGCATCTTCGAGCACATCCACGCCGAGGCGCTGAAGGGGCAGGGGGTGGTCATCTCGCTGACCGACTGTTATCGAGAAAGCGACTACGGCGAACCGATCGTCGCCCTCAAGAGCTACGTGATGAGCCCGTTTTCGGAAGAGGAATACGTGGAGGCGGTGCTGGAATCGATCTGGCGGGCACGGAAGAGCGTGGGCGCGAAAGTGACGAGTGACGAGTGACGAGCAAGGAAACAATGAGCCGCGGGGTTTATCCCCGCGGTGCTCACCGAGCATCAATAATCGCGACGCTCCGCTTCGTCACGCGGCGTCCCAGAAGAAGCCGCGAAGCGCGACGGCGGCGCTATGAGAAATCGGCGCCGCCAGACCACCGCGGGGATAAACCCCGCGGCTCATGGGGCTTTTCGAGGAATTGCCATGCCGATCATCATCGACGACGCATTCGCGCTCCTCATCACGTGGACGACCTATGGAACGTGGCTGCCCGGCGACCCGCGCGGCCATGCCTCGAACATCATCGACGAAGATCGCCGCTACGAGCGGCGACGCGGTGAGTTCGGCGCCCCGTACGGTTCCGGCGACTCGCACACTCTTGCGCGGGCCTCGCGACTCCAGAACGACAGCACCGTGTGGCTCGACAGGGAATCGGCTGCCGTCGCAGCGAAGGCGATCGTCGAGGCGTGCCGCGAGCGCGGCTGGAGAATCCGCCGCGCCGCGCTCATGGCGAACCATGCACACGTCCTGATCGAGGATTGCGGAACAGACGCTGGGCCGGTGCGGCGGATTCTGAAAGGCGTCAGCCAGGCGAAGCTCAGTGATCACGCCGGCATCAATCGCCGCTGGTTCACGCGCGGAGGGAGCGATCGCCGCAAGCGCGGCGCGAATGCGATCGCCACCGCGATGCGCTACGTCGAGAATCAGAAGGGATTTCTGGTGCGCGTCGCGGAGACGGCGATCGTCGAAGAATGGCCGCCGCGCGATGCATGAGTCGCGCTCGAGAACTATGAGCCGCGCACTCAATCAAAGAGCCGCGGGGTTTATCCCCGCGGTGCTCACCGAGGTTCGTGTCACGGTGAGGTTGGGTTCCTCATGTGGCGTCCCCGATCAAGACGGCAACGCGCGACGGCACCACCATGAGAAATGGAGACCGCGAGACCACCGCGGGGATAAACCCCGCGGCTCATGGGGGCGCGGAGTTTCGGCGAATTCCGATTCGATCTTTTCCGTGTCTTGGTGGTGAAAATCAATCACCCCGGAGCAGCATCATGCAGCGCATCGCGACCTACATCATCATCGCACTCCTCGCGGCCTCTCATGCCTCGCCCGCATTCGGCGAATCGCTCGACTGGCCGCGCTGGCGCGGGCCGCGCGGCGATGGCGTCGCGGAGAACGACGGATTGCCGGTGCGCTGGAGCCGCACCGAGAACGTCTCCTGGTCGGTCGAGCTGCCGGGGTGGGGGACGAGTTCGCCGGTCGTCGTGGGGGATCGCGTGTATGTCACCTCGCAGGTCGAGGAGGACGGCAAGAAGTCGCTGCTCACGCTGTGCTATCGAAAGCGCGACGGTCGCGAGTTGTGGCGGCACGACTTCGGCTTCGGCTACGACCAGAAGACGCACGAGACCTCGAATCTCGCCTGCATCACCCCCGCCGCCGACGAGGACGGCGTCGTCGCGGGCTTCGGCAACGCCGAGTTCGCCCGCTACTCGCGCGACGGCAAGCTCGAATGGGTGACGCGGCTGGTGCCGATCATGAAAGAGGCGAGCACCGCGTGGGGGTTCGGGGCGAGTCCCATCATCGAGCCGGACGCGGTGCTGTTGCCTTACGAGCATCATGGCGACCCCTGTTTTCTCCTCGGCATCGACAAACGGACGGGCGAGTTCGCGTGGAAGAAGGCGCGGCCCCCGGGGCCGACGTATGCCACGCCGCTGGTCGTCGAGAACGCCGGCGGGCGGATCATCGTCGCGACGGGAAAGCATCGCCTCACCGCCTTCGACGCCCGCACCCGCGAGCAGCTTTGGCAGTACGGCGAAGGGGAGGGGGCCTACAACGGCGAAATCGTCGGCAGCCCGACCTTCGGCGACGGGATGGTCTTCGGCCAGTTGTGGCGCAAGGACAACATCCACGCGCTGCGCCTGAATGAGAACGGCGCGCCACCCACGTCGCTCTGGGTCAGCGAGAAGCCGGGACCGGAAGAACCGTCGCTGCTTTACTACCGCGGGCTGCTCTACTCGCAGATGGACAACGGCGTCATCGTCTGCTTCGACGCGCGGACGGGGGAAGAACTGTACCGCGAGCGCCTCGGCGGGAACTGCACGGCATCGCCCGTCGCCGGGGGAGGGCACGTTTACCTCTGCAACCACGACGGGACGACGTTCGTGCTCCGCGCCGGCCGCAAGTTCGAGCTGCTCGCGACGAACGAACTCGGCGAGCGCTTCTTGGCATCGCCGGCCATCACCGGCCGGCAACTGATTTTGCGAACGAACTCGCACCTGTATTGCGTGGGCAGGGCGGATCGTTGAGCCGCGCGATGAAGCAACGTGCCGCGCGCTGTCCCCATGAGTCGCGGGGTTTATCCCCGCGGTGCTCACCGAGGTTCAATGGCCGGAACGTTTGGCTTGGTCACACGGCGTCCCGAAGAACCCGAGTGTGGCAATTTTCACCGGCGTGTGGCAAGAGTCGGGTGGCGGGGGCGCTTCGCGCAGCGAAAGCC
>JBBDNT010000098.1:0-4968 GCA_040877445.1 Planctomycetaceae bacterium | reverse complement strand
GGGCGCCCCCCCGCCACCCATTGCCGAAGAGAGCTGGCGTCGCCAAAAACTCTTGCCACACCCATCAAGCCGTGAAGCGCGACGGCAGCGCAATCGAACACTGAGACCGCGAGACCACCGCGGGGATAAACCCCGCGGCTCATGGGATGAGGCGCGATAGGCGCGAGTCGCTCGCGTCCATCCTCCCACCTCCATCGTCTGGCCGCGCAGCTCCCCCCGCTCACGCGGGAGGCTCGCTGGCGGTCCGCGATCTCTGGCGGCGGCGAAACGATCTCCCATCTTCCGTCTGCATCCGCTACACTCCCGGCCGACGATTCGAAAGGATTCCTCGTTCGGCAAGGATGCTCGTCATGCAGTACGATCTGGTCGTGATTCTGATTCTCGTGCTGGCGACCGTGCACGGCACGTATCGCGGGTTCGTGTCGCAGTTGGCGACGATCGCCGCTTTGATTCTGGCGTTCGTGTTCGCGGGGCCGGTTTCGACACAGCTCGCGCCGTTCATCTCGCTCGATCCGCCGCTCGATCGCTGGGTGGCGATGCTCGCCGCCTACGTGGTGCTGTCGCTCGGCTGCTTCATGGTGGCGCGGACGCTCCGCGGGGCGATCGACAAGGCCCGGCTGGTCGAATACGACCGCCACCTGGGAGGCGTGTTCGGCTTTCTCAAGGGGGGCGTGTTCTGCCTGGTGCTCACGTTCTTCCTGGTGACGCTGTTCGAGAACTTGCGGCCTTACATCGTCGGGACGCCGCAGGGGCATCCGTCGAAGACCGGGTATCTTTCCGCGCTGATTCTCGATCGGCTGTACCCGGTCGTGCCGGCGGAGTTCGCGGAGGTGGTGGATCGGTATCTCCACGAATACGACGACGCCGGCGTGGCGTTCCAGCACACGCACGAAGAAGGTCACGAGCACGCCCGTCCGCACGCGCCCGGCGACGGCGATACCGCGGCCCACGACCATGCCGGCCATGCTCACGGGGACGACCACGATCATGCTCACGGCGGATCGATCGGCGGCGAAGTTCCGCCGGTGCCGGTTCCGCGCGAGCGACCGATCGGCCGGTATCCTGGAGCGTCTCCGCGGCAGCCGGCGACGCAGCCAGCCGCGCCGCCGACGGTGCGCGAGCCGCCGGTCGCGACCATCCCGCCATCGCCGCCGAGCGTGAGTCCCGCCGCGCCGGCGGATCGCGCTCCGGCTTATCGCACGCTGCTCATCGAGGTGGTCGCATTGTATGCGTGGGACCGGGCCGAGCAGGACGCGCTGCTGCGGGACGTCGAGGGGACGCTGTTCGAGTTGCCGCCAGCGGTGGCCGAACTCGTCGTGTGGGACTGGCACGCCGATCTGGTGGGAACGTTCGCCGACCCGGACCCGGCGACCGACGCGAGCTGGTCGCTGGGGGAGCGGATGCTGCGGCAACTCACGCTGGCGGACGCGCAGCCGAACGAGCGGGAACCGATCCGCCGGACGGCACGCGACGCGCGGCGGTGAGGCCCGAGTCGTCCCCGGGTGAAGTGCGACCGAGCGACCGATCCCGCCCGAAACGCGGCAATGGGCAACGTCCGATAATGTCCGTTATGTTAAGTTCGGACTCGGGTTTTCCCGCGGTTTCCCGCCGGTCGCTCCGGCCTCTGCCCCGCTTGCGGTTTCGCGAAACCGCAAGCGATCGGATGCCGGGAAGACGTGGCTGGGCTAGTCGCCCGCTCCCGCGAGGTGTTCCTCGAAGGCGCCCATGCGGCGGAACTTTTCGTAGCGGCGCTCGAGCAGTTCGTCGGTCGGGGTGGCGCACAGTTCCTTGAGGTTCCGGGTGAGCACGCCCTGGAGCGTGGTCGCCATCTGCCGGTGGTCGCGGTGGGCGCCGCCGAGCGGCTCGGGGACGACTTCGTCGATCACGCCGAGTTCGAGCAAGTCGCGGCTGGTGAACCGCAGCGCGTGGGCGGCCTTCTCGGCGTGTTGGACTCCCTTCCACAGGATCCCCGCGCACCCCTCGGGACTGATGACCGAGTAATACGCGAACTGGAGGACGGCGACGCGGTCGCCGATGCCGATGCCCAGGGCGCCGCCGGATCCGCCTTCGCCGATGACGACGCTGACGATCGGCGTGGGGAGCAGCGACATCTCGCGGAGGTTGGAGGCGATGATGTAAGCCTGCCCGCGCTCCTCCGCGCCGATTCCGGGATAGGCGCCGGGCGTGTCGATGAAGGTCACGATCGGCAGGCCGAACTTGGCGGCCATCTGCATCTTGGAGAGCGCCTTGCGGTAGCCCTCGGGATTGGCCATGCCGTAATTGTGGGCGGTTCGCTCGCGAAGGTTCCGTCCCTTGTGCTGGCCGACGAACAGCACCTTGCGATCGTCGAGCCGGGCGAAGCCGGTGAGGATGGCGGGGTCGTCGCGGTAGGCGCGGTCGCCGTGCAGTTCGACGAACTCGTCGAACACCAGCTCGATGTAATCGAGCGTTTGCGGCCGCTGCTGATGGCGGGCGACCTGCACGATCTGCCAGGGATCGAGCTGCTCGAACACTTCCCGGCGTTTGCGGGCGATCTCGACGCGGAGGTTGCGGGCCGCCTCTTTCAGATGAGCCGAGGGGTTCGGCTCGACTTCGAGCTTTTCGAGCTGCCGCTCGAGTTCGTGAAGCGGGCGTTCGAACGGCAACTGGTGCAACGCGGCCATCGGGCTGACTTCCATGCGAAGATCGGAAGATCAATTGATCTCGGGCAACTCGTCCATGAAGGGGAGGTCGTCGTGATCGGGCGCGGGAGGAACCGGCACCGAGGCGGGCCGCGGCCGCGGCCGCGGACGTTCCGGCGTCCGGCTGTTCGCGTCGCGCGCGGGCGGCGGCTCGATCGGCGGCGCCGCTTCGGGAACCGCCTCGACGTCGTCCTGCTGCTGCTGAGTGCGGAACGCGTCACCCCGACTGCTGATCCGCACGCCGAGGCTGGCGGCCTCCTGCTCGCGAGCGTCTTCGGCGGCCTGCCGCATCACTTTCGATTCGACTTCCTGCTTGAAGGGCTGGATATTGCGAAACTCGGAGAAGACTTCGTTCAGGTCGCGGAACCGTTTGTCGGGCTTCTTTTCGAGCATTCGGAGGACGGCGCGGTCCGCCTCCGGCGTGACGTTGGGATTGACGTGCGACGGCGCGGGAGGCGCCTCGCCGAGGTGCTTGCGAAGCAAGTCGTTGGGCGAGTTCGCCAGGAAGGGGGGCCGGCCCGTGAGGATCTCGAAGAACGTCACGCCCAGGCTGTACATGTCGGTGCGGGCGGTCGAGGACTCGCGCTTGATGGTCTCGGGGGCGATGTAGGTCCGCGTCCCCTGAATGACCTTGGACTTGCCTGCCAACAATTTGCCCAGGCCCGACGCGATCCGCAGCGCGAGCGAGAAGTCGATCAATCGGATTTCGGAGTTGCGATTGAGCAGGATGTTGTCCGGCTTCACGTCGCGATGCGCCCAGCCCAGGTCGTGCATGTGCTGCAGCGCCAGGCAGGTCGACTCGACGATCTTGCGGAACCGCAACTGGACCGCGGGCAGATCGCTTTGGATCTGCTGCTTGAGATTCGGCGCGCGGAAGTGGTCCATGATGAAGTAGGCGTGGTGCTTGTCGACCACGACCTTGTGGAACCGAATCAGCCCGGGGTGCCTCAACATCTTGGCGATCCGCGCCTCGTGCTTGAGCACCCGCCGTTGCGCGGGATCGCGAAACGCATCGGGAAGCAGCAGCTTCATCGCGAAGTGCTCGCCGCCGCTCTCCGCCACCTCCCAAATCTGGCTGTGCGTGCCGGTGGCGATGCAGTTGATGAGTTGATACTCGTCGACGTGATCGACGGTCGTTTCGCCTGCGGACACGATGGCCCCCCTTTTCGAATCCGGCTCCGACCGATCGATGCGGCGCAAGCGCGCAGAGACTCAACCGGTCGAACACGGTCTTCGATTATAGTCGCGCCGCCGGGCCGACGCGAGACGGATCGACGATGCAAGATCGAGGATCGAAGATCGAACGGCGGGCCTCGCGCTGGCGGGTTCGCGAAACCACGCCGCCGCGACCACTCACCGGCACAAAAACCAGCGCGACATCTGCCGGCAGCAGCGCGTGGTGCAGGTCTTGGTGTCGCTCCACGTGCGGCCGCACCAACTTCCCTCCTCTTCCACAGGCTCCGACGCGGGCAGAACTTCGAACGTCGTCGAGATCGCGTACACGTCTCCGTTCAGAATCCCCTCCGCCAGGCTCGCCGGCGAGACGCGCGGCGGACGTTCGGCGTGGACCAGCCGCGCCTCGCACAGCGCGTCGGTCACGTATTCGGCGCAGTGAATCCCCTCGGCCCGCTTGCCGGTGAGGTGATGCTTCACTCCGTAAGGCCGATCGAGTTGCTCGTCCAGATGCCGACGGAACGACTCCTCCCGCGCGCCCTCGAACGGCTGGCGCGGCTGCATGACGGTGAGCGCGTCGGGTCGCTGCGTTTCGATGTAGCTCGTGAGAGGCAGACGACGGACCCCTGCTCCGTTGGCGCTGTCGTAGACGAACGGCTCGCCGTCGCGGACGACGACTGCGGCCACGTGCGTGTACGGGCCGCCGCCGAAGACCTTCACCGCCAGGCAGTCTCCGCGGCTGAACAACAACGTGCCCGTCCGCGCCTCTTCGCGAACGGCGGCGGCGACGTCATCGAGGGATGCGGCGACGGCCGGCAGCGTCGGAGCGGGAGCGGCGGCGAGCAGGACGGTCATCAGGACGGAAGACATGTTCGGCTCCTGCGAATCGAGCGTGTGAACGGCATGGTCCAAACGTCGCATACCGCATACGAATTATGGATGGTTCCGGATCAAGCCGACAAGGGGAATCCGAAAAGGTCGCGCGCCATGGCCCCCTTGAAGCGATCCGGACGCTCCGAGCGTCCGGGTCGCTGGCAATTCGCGTCGGGTGGCGGGGGCGCTTCGCGCAGCTAAAGCCCCCGGCGCGCGCCGCGGGGGCTTCCGCGTTGCGGAG
>JBBDNT010000097.1:566-6272 GCA_040877445.1 Planctomycetaceae bacterium | reverse complement strand
CGATCGCGGCCGCGCCGCGCGAAATCAGCGTCGATCAGCGAAGATCAGCGTTCCTGGCGTTCGCATCGAGGACTCGTCCCCGCTGGGATTCGGGCTGCGGGTAGGACGAACTTCAGTTCGTCGTGCCCGCCATCGCACGCCGACCTTTTCGACGTCGAAGACACCATCGATCGACATCGGCGAGAATCCGCGGAGCTTTGCCGAGTGCACGGGGCGCGGGCTTCGCTCGGCGAACTGAAGTTCGCCCTACGAAGGCCGCCGCGTGGAACTCGACTTCCGCCAATCGGGTCAAGCGTTCCTGGACGAGCGGGCCAAGCGCGGCGGTCGCGAGAAATTTCTGGCGGCAATTGCCCATGTTCCGGATGTCGAGCCGGCGCCTCGCGATCGGCTTCCGGAGAAGAGCGTGCGGCCGGGCGGACGGAGTTCCCGCCGGTAGCATACGCTTGGCGTCGCGGACGGAATTTCCTATCGTTCAGCGTGCGTTCGCCTTCGATTGCCGGACGGATCGCGCGATCCGCTCGCTGGGACGGGAGTTCCGCTGGATGACGGATCGACTGGAATACCGCTACGATGCCGCGCGCCGACTGATCGAGCGGCGGCACTGGGAGATGCTCGCCTCGAGCCTGATGTCCGCGCGCGACGAGGTGCTCACCGACGTGGCGCTGTCGCACGCGGGCGGAACCATTCCCGTCGAGCGCCGGCCGATCGACGCCGGTTTCCTTCGCCTACCGGAAAAGCTGCTCGCGGAACACGATCAGGAGGGCGACGCGAGCCTGCTGGGCCGCATTCGCATCGCCGCCGAAGAGTTTCGGGAACGGGTCGATCGCGTCGTGCTGCTGGGCATCGGCGGGTCGTACATGGGGGCGCGGGCGCTGTTCGAGGCGCTGTGTCATCCGCTGCACAACGAACTGCCGCGCGCCGCGCGGGACGGAACGCCGCGCCTTTATTTTCAGGGCGACAACGTCGACAACGACGCCATCCGCGGGCTGCTCGAATTGCTGGCGACGGAATACGACGCTCCGATCGAGCGACCCGGACGCTCCGAGCGTCCGGGTCGCTTGGCGGGCCGCTGGGGCGTCACCGTCATCAGCAAGTCGGGAGGCACGCTCGAAACGGCCGCCGCGTTCCGCATTTTCCGCGACGCGCTCGAGACGCGTTTCGGAATCGAAGAGGCGCGAAAGCTCGTCGTTCCCGTCACCGGCGAGACCGGCCGGCTGCGCGATCTGGCGAACGCTGCCGGCTATCCGCACGTGTTCCCCATTCCCGACGACGTCGGCGGGCGGTTCTCGATCTTCACCGCGGTTGGCTTGTTTCCCGCCGCGGTCCTCGGCCTCGACGTCGTCGCGCTGCTCGAGGGGGCCGCGGCGATGAACGAGCGGTTCGTCGCCGCGGCCATCGGCGAGAACCCGGTGCTCGATTACGTCGCCGTCGGCCGCGGCCTCGAAGAAGATCACGGTCTCCACATCCGCGTGCTGGCGACCTGGGGTGCGCGGCTCGAAGCGGTGGGATTGTGGTACGACCAGTTGCTCGCGGAAAGCCTCGGCAAGGAAGAGCAAGGCCCGACGCCGATCACCGTCGTCAACACCCGCGACCTGCACAGTCGAGGCCAGCAACACCAGGAAGGCGCGCGCGACAAGCTGATCACGAACCTGTACGTCGAGCGACCGGCCACCGAGCCGATCCCGATTCCCACGGCGGCGGATGATCGCGACGGATTGAACCGCCTCGCGGGAAAGACGGTCCCGGACCTCCTCGCCGCCGCGTTCGAGGGCACCAACCGCGCCTACGCGGAAGCCGATCGTCCCACGGCCGACATCATCCTGCCGCGGCTCGACGAGTTCACCTTGGGCGAACTGTTCCAGATGCTGATGCTCGCCACGGTGACGGAAGGCCGCCTGATCGGCATCAACCCCTACGGCCAACCGGGCGTGGAGGCGTACAAACGGAAGATGGCGGAGATATTGAAGGGTTGAGTGTTGAGGGTTGAGAGTCGAGAGACGCGAAACCGAAAGCGAGTGGCGACCGTCCACTGACAACTGACAACTGACAACCCATGACCACCCTCACCTGGCTCGGCCACGGCTGCTTTCGCATCGACATCGCCGGCAAGTCGGTGCTGATCGATCCGTTTCTCACCGGCAATCCCGCGGCGGCGGCGAAGGCGGAGGATCTGTCTCCCGATGCGATCATCATCTCGCACGGGCACGGCGACCACGTCGGCGACGCAGTCGAGATCGCCCGGCGCACCGGGGCGATCGTCGTCTCGAACTTCGAAATCTGCGAATGGCTCGCCAAGCAAGGCGTGAAGAACGTCCACGCGCAGAACACCGGCGGGGCGCACGAGCACTCCTTCGGCACCCTCAAGTTCACCATCGCCCATCACAGCAGCGGTCTCCCCGACGGCAGCTACGGCGGCAATCCCTGCGGCATCATCCTCAAGACCGGCGACGGCACGATCTACCACGCCTGCGACACCAGCCTGTTCGGCGACATGCGGCTCATCGGCGACGAGGGGATCGACCTGGCGATCCTGCCGATCGGCGACAACTTCACGATGGGCCCCGACGACGCACTTCGCGCGGTCCAACTCATCCGCCCGAAACGCGTCATCCCCGACCACTTCGGCACTTGGGACGTCATCGCCCAGGACGTGACCGCGTGGGCCGAGCGCGTGCGTCTGGAGACCGCCGCCGAGCCGGTCGTCCTGAAGCCGGGGGAGTCGTGCGCGTTGTGAATTCCGGACGGAGGATGGATTCGGGCCGGGATGGGCGCGATCCCCGGCTCGCGGTGGTGGGAAACCCGAGGCGGGAAGGCTCGAAAGTCGTCCCGCTGAAATCGGTTCCGCCCCCGGTTGCAAGGCGGTTCGGCGGCCGATACGATGCTGATGCAGAGTGGGTCGCGAATCGAAAGCGCGGCGGCGGTGGAATGCAAGTCGCCGGGCGGGCAAGCTCGTGAGTTTGGGAAAGCCGGGCGGGCAGCGCCCGACTGGTGAGATGCGTTCATTCCGCGAGGCCGACGTGCTTCCGGAGGTTGTCAATCAAGGCGAACTGGAGAAGACAGGTGACTCTCGACAGGAGCTTGAAGCACGCGGGCCGTCTCGCCCGCTCGCGCAACGTGTTGAAGCGGGCCGAGCGGATCGACAGGCTGCAAACGGAAGACCGCTGGGAGGAGGATCAAAGCCCCTTGGGATTGCCGAAGGTGCGCGTCATGAAGAGTACCGTGGGCAAAAAGAAGAAAAAGAAAACCAAGGAGGAGGACGATAAGTCTCCAGCAGGGAAGTGAGACGCGACCGCCTCGTTCGCCGAATCGTTCTCCGATCGCTTGATCCTGCGTCGCTGCCCCGACGCCGGCGAGAACCGCGGAAGACCGCCCGACCCACGCGGGTTTGCCCGACGACCGACCGCACTCCGGCGCAGCATCCGGACACGATCGAACTCCACGGCAGATAGGCCATTGCGATGTGGGAGAAACTGCGGTCCGCCGCCGGCGCCTTCACCCGCGCGCGGATTCGCCGCGAAGCGCACCGCTTCCTCGCCAGCACCGGCGACTGCCGAGGCGCGCAACGCCGAACGCTCGAGCGATTGCTGGCCCTCAACGGCGACAGCCGCTTCAGCCGCAAGCACGGTCTCGATCGCGTGCGGACCGTGGCCGATTTCCGCAGCGCACTGCCGGTCGCGGACTACGAGGCGTTCCGCCCCTACGTCGACGACCTGAAACTCGGTGACGAACGGGCGTTGTTGGGGTCGGCCAATCCGCTGCTGATGTTCTCCCTCACCAGCGGAACCACGGGGGACTCGAAGTTCATCCCCATCACCAAGCAGTTCCTCGCCGATTACCGCCGGGGCTGGCAGGTGTGGGGCATCCAGTGCTTCGACGCCCATCACCCCGTCAACTGGAAGAACGTCGTCCAGATCAGCAGCGACTACGATCGCTTCCGCACTCCCGGCGGAACCCCCTGCGGGAACATCAGCGGCCTCGTCTCGGCCATGCAGAAGCGGATCGTGCGGCTGATGTACACCGTACCCGGCGTCGTCGCGAAGATCGGCGATCCCTTCGGCAAATACTACGCCACGTTGCGGCTCGCCCTCGCCGATTCCAACGTGGGGATGATCACCACCGCCAATCCCAGCACGCTGCTGCAACTCGCCCGCATCGCCGATGCGGAAAAGGAAACGCTGATTCGCGACATCGCGAACGGCACCCTGTCCGACCGGTTCCCCATCGAACGGACCGTCCGCGAGCGGCTGCGGTGGAGCACCCGCTGGCCGCGCAAGCAGCGGGCCCGCGAACTCGAGCGGATCGTCGAGACGACCGGCCATTTGCACCCCCGCGATTACTGGCCGGGGGCGGAAGTGCTCGCCGTGTGGTGCGGGGGAAGCTGCGGGAACTATCTGCCCGGCCTCCGCGAAATGTACGGCGATGTCGCGGTGCGCGATCACGGCCTGCACGCCAGCGAAGGCCGGATGACGATCCCCGTCGACGACGAAACGCCCGAGGGCCTCCTCGACGTGACGACCCACTTCTTCGAGTTCATCCCCGAAGAAGAATACGAAAGCGATCGGCCCACCGTGCTCGAAGCCCACGAGCTGCAAGCCGGCCGGAATTACTTCATCCTGCTGACGACTTCGTCCGGGCTGTACCGCTACGACATTCGCGACGTGGTCCGCTGCACGCGGTTCCACGGCACGACGCCGGTGCTCGAGTTCCTGCACAAGGGAACTCACATGTCGAACGTCACGGGAGAGAAGATCGCCGAGTCGCAGATCGTCGCCGCCATCCGCCGCTGCGGCGACGGCGTGCCGACGCGGCTGCGGGAGTTCACCGTCGCCCCCGTCTGGAGCGAGACCCCCTACTACGAGATCATCGTCGAGGCGGATCGCGTGGCCGACGCCGCCGAACGCCGCCGCGTCACCGATCGCCTCGATCGCGCTTTGCAGGAGATCAACTGCGAATACCGCGAGAAGCGGGGGACCGGCCGCCTGGGACCGCTGGAATGCCGGCTGACTCCTCCCGGCACGTGGGCCCGCTACGCCCAGGCGCGGCAACGCCGGGTCGGCGGCAGCAGCGAGCAGTACAAGCACGCCTATCTCGTCCCGGAGTTGAACTTCGGCAGCCGCCTGGTCGCGGAGTTCGGCGCGGCGCGCGCTGCGGCGGAACAAGTCGGCGCTCCCCTTCCGCAATCTCACCTGCGGATCAAGAGCCGCGCCGAAGAACCGGCCTCCGCCGCCCGCAACGGCCGCGACGACGCGTAGCAGGCCCCTTCCGCGTCGACTGCGTGGTCGGACGGATTGCCGATCCGTCCGATCCGCAACGTTCCCCACCACAATCGAAGCCGCCATCCCAAGCGAGGTCCGCTCCGGCGGAGCGGACCTGCTTGCGTCTCGCCTGCCGGGCGGGACGTCGTCGAGAGGACGTCGTCGAAGCCCATTCGATCCGGGCAGGGGAAATTCGACCGGACCGGTGACGGAAACGGGATCGCCGAGCCGACACGATCTTCTGCCGTGGAGATGCAAGATCATTCGGACGCTCTCGTCGCGGCACAGCCCAACTCTTGAACTGTAACGCACTGGCAAGCCAGTGGCGCCCGGCGGTGATCAAATTCGCCCCATCAGCAGCAGGACGACCAGAATCAGCACGACCACACCCAGCCCGCCGCTCGGCCCATATCCCCAATTGCGGCTGTGGCCCCAGCGGGGCATCGCTCCC
>JBBDNT010000097.1:0-556 GCA_040877445.1 Planctomycetaceae bacterium | reverse complement strand
GTCCACAGCACGGTCGTTCTCCTTGGAGAAAGGGTTGCACGTCAAGTTGAGAAGACTCGTCGGTTCGGCCTCTTCCACCCGCCGCTAGTTCGCGTTCGGCGGCGCCGCATTCGGCTCCGCTCCCGGCGGTTGCCCGTCATTCGCCGGACGCAGCCCCGGCCGCACTTCATCGGTCGTCGGCTCATCGGCCGGCTCCGCGGGGCTTTCCGTGGCGTTCCCGGTCAGTTCCGCGGCCTTGTCCTTCACTGTCTGCGCATCTTCCTGCATTTTGCCCGTGTCCGTCCTCAGGTTGACGTCGTGCGTGTCGACTCCGGCCGCGTCGCTGTGGCTCGACAGGACGAACCAGCCTCGGTAAAAGCCCACGCCGACAGCGCACAGCACCAGCACGAGCAACAGGGTGAACAGCGTCATCTTCTTCATGTCCGGCTCTCCTTATTAGTGACGTCGATTGAAGAATGCGTTCCGCCGCCGGTCGGTCATCACACCGTCAACAGCGTCGATGCGCGTCAATTCCACCATCGCCTGGGATAGATATAGGGATACACCCACACCAGGA
>JBBDNT010000096.1:0-6327 GCA_040877445.1 Planctomycetaceae bacterium | reverse complement strand
CCTTCTTCCGCGTCCGCACCAATAGCGGATGACCGGTATAAAGGAGATGCTCGGCATACTCCAGCCGCGAGGCGAGGTTGCGGACCAGGCTCTCGCGGACGGCGTGCATCGACACGGGCCGCTGCCGCTGCGCTTCGAGCGATGATGGAGAAACGTCGGGCCGGGGTGGGTCCGCCAGTCGTTGCAGCGTCATGTCGGGCCGCACGTTCAAGAAGATCCCTTGATAGGCGACCCACGACTTCACCGCCACGGCGAGCTGCGCGACCTGCCCGGTGCGGCAAAAGACGCCCGGCTCTCCCCGTCGCTCGGCGGGAATCCGCAACTCGCGGCAGACATCCAGCACGCCTTCTTCGAGTCGGCGGCGATACTCCGCCAATCCCAGTCCCAGCCTGTCGAGAGGAACCACCGGATAGGCCGCGAGTTGCCCGGGCGCGTGAACGACGCAGCCTCCGCCGCGATTGAGCCAGCGGACGTCGATCTGCCGCGAGCGGAGATCGGCCGGTTCGGCGCGAAGGTGGGCGCGGCTTCCCTCGCGGCCGATCGAAATCAAAGGAGGGTGCTCGCAGACCAGCAGACGGCCCTGCGTGTCGTCGCGGCCGCTGACGTCGAACACCATCCGTTCCTGTAGAGCCAGCGCGGCGTCGAACTCGACCAGGCCGAGCAGATGCACCTCGAGCGAGGCCGACGTGCGGCTGGCGGGGGACCAGAATGTCGATCCGTTCGACGACATCTTCTCCGACCTCGATGGGGCGTCGGCATGACGGGCACCGCTACGAGTCCCAAGGGGTTCCGATGCCATGATTCTAGCACAGGCGATGGGGGCGGACAACGAGCGTCTTTCGACGCGGGAAGCGTTTCGACCGGAGTTTCGTCTCGTCAACCGGCAGCGTCGGCGACGGCGGCATGGACCTGCTGGACGTGACGGCCGAATCATCATAGAATGAGCCGCTTGCATGGGGCGACCACGCGATCGGTCCGCCCCTTCCACCTCCGACTTCCACTGCGACGCGCGAGAGAGCCTCCGATGAAGAGCGGCATTCATCCGGAATACCGGGACGTGGTGTTCCTCGATTCCGGCACCGACACGCGGTTCATCACCCGCTCCACCGTCTCCGCCAAGGAGACGATCGAGATCGACGGCAAGAAGTACCCGCTGGTCAAGGTCGACATCAGCTCGGCCTCGCACCCGTTCTATACGGGCAAGATGAAGTACGTCGACGCCGCCGGCCGCGTCGAGAAGTTCCAGAAGAAGTACAACTGGGACAAGCGGAAGGGGGCGAAGGCCGCGGAAGCCGCCGAGGGAGAGAAGGCTTAGGCGCCGTCGACGATCGAGCCGCGACCGTCAGGGAGCGGTTGAGCCTAGCCGAAGTTCCGCCCGGAAAACCGCTCCCTCACGGTCGCGGCTCGATGGCCCCGATCAGTTGTTTCAATGGGCTGGTTCCGCCACTTTCGATGGTGAGGCTGTCCGAGGAGGAGCGATGATCCGCGTCCTCATGATCGTGATGTTGTTGGGGGCTGCGCTTCCGAGCGCCGGGATGTCCGGCGTTCCTCGTGCCATCGCCGCCACTATCGCCGAAGAGGACGGACCGGAGAAGCCGGCCGTCAAGGCCGTGGAACACTACGAGGGCTTCGAGGCGGACCGGGCATCGCTCCGCAAAACGGTCCAGCTGGGCGGCGGACCGGGACAGCACCCTGCGGTGAACGCGTCCAGAGGCGAAGCAATCGCCGCGGCAGATCGGATCTTCCGGAACGTCCCGTTCCTCTTCAAGACGCGGCAGGACGTGTTGGACATCCTCGGCGACCCGGCGACCATCAGCGATTATGGACAACGTCCCGCCGACCGCCCCGACAGCCCGCTCGTTTACCGCTTCGACCACGGTTACGGCGGCTACCAGTATACGCTCGGGTTCGACAGTGGAAGGGTGTGCGAGATCCGGGTTCAAGGTATCCATTGACAGCACGTCCCAGCGAAGCCGCAATTCATGAACTTTGCCCGATGATGCGAAGGGAAAGGCGGACGCGACTCGTCGGTCGTCTTCCCGCCCCGCCCCACAAGAGCGCACGCTGATAGCTGACCGCTGATAGCTGATAGCTTTCCCCCATGTTCCCCAGCCTTGAAGCCAAGCTGAAGCGGTTCGAAGAGCTGGAGCGGCAGCTTCAGGATCCGGAAGTCCTCGCCGACACGCAGAGGCGGCTCGCCATCCAGCGCGAGTACGGCGGACTGCGGAAACTCGGCGAGGCGGTCCGCGCGTTCCACAAGCTCGAAGCCGACATCGCCGCCGCCCGCGCGATGCTCGGTGACGAACAGGATCCCGAACTCCGCGAATACGCGCAGGCCGAGCTGGATTCCCTCGAAGCGAAGCGCGACGAGATGGAACCTCTGCTGGAAGACCTCGCCACCGCGGGAGACTCCATCACTCGCGGCGCGCTCATCATGGAGATTCGCGCCGGCACCGGCGGCGACGAGGCCGCCTTGTTCGCCGGCGACCTGTTCGAGATGTACACACGCCTGTGCGACGAACGCGGCTGGAAGCAGGAAATTCTCGACGTCAGCCCCGGCGAAATGGGAGGCTACAAGGACATCACCTTTTCCGTCACCGGCGAAGGGGCCTACCACGAACTGCAATTCGAAAGCGGCGGGCATCGCGTGCAGCGCGTTCCCGAAACCGAGACGCAGGGCCGCATCCACACCAGTCTCGCCACCGTCGCCGTCATGCCCGAGGCGAGCGAGGTCGAGATCGACATCGACGAGCAGGACTTGCAGATCGACAGGATGCGAGCAGGGGGTCCCGGCGGACAGAAGGTCAACAAGACCGAGAGCGCCGTCCGCATCACCCACTTGCCCACGGGCATCGTCGTCAAGTGCCAGGACGAGAAAAGCCAGCACAAGAACAAGGCCAAGGCGATGCGCGTCCTCCGCAGCCGCGTCCTCGAACTGAAGGAACGCGAAGAAGCGGAGAAGCGCGCGAGCCAGCGCCGCACGCTGATCGGCTCGGGCGACCGCAGCCAGCGGATTCGCACCTACAACTTCCCGCAGGGCCGCGTCACCGATCACCGCATCGGCCTCACGCTCCACAAGATCGACCAGGTGATGGCCGGCGGACTCGACGAGTTGATCCAGGGCCTTCTCGAATTCGACCGCCAGGAACGACTCCGCGGCGACGGCGAAGAACGGAATTGATCGTTTTCTCCCAGGCCCGCCCCCGGCGCGGGGAGGGTCGTCTTTCAGTGCGTCAACGGAGGTCCGCCCAATGAAGCCGCTCCGCCACCGCGGACTCGCCACCGTCGCACAATTCGTCGCCGCGGTATCGTTCGTCGCCGCATGGCAATCGTTGGGTTCGCCGCTCTCCGCCGACGACTGGCCCCAATGGCGCGGCCCCGCGCGCGACGGCGCGTGGAACGAGACCGGTCTCATCGAACGCTTCGACGGGCCGGAAGTCCCCATTCGTTGGCGCATGCCGATCGCGAGCGGCTACAGCGGCCCGACCGTCGCCGACGGCCGCGTCTACGTCACGGATCGCCTCGTCGAGCCGAAGCCGCTCGAGCGGGTCCATTGCTTCGACGCGGAAACCGGCCGCGCGCTGTGGAGGCACGAGTACGAAGCCGCCTACGACGGCATCGGCTACACCGCGGGTCCGCGGGCGTCGGTGCTCGTGAACGACGGGCGGGCTTACAGCCTGGGCGCGGCGGGGCACTTGCACTGTTTCGACGCCGCCGAAGGGCGCGTTCTGTGGCGGAAGGATCTGCGAGAGGAATACAAGGTTCGCATGCCGGACTGGGGAATCACCGCCGCTCCCGTGGTCGAGGGGGATCGGCTCATCGTGATGATCGGCGGCGAGGACGCCTGCGTCGTGGCGTTCGATCGGCGGACGGGCGAAGAGCGGTGGACCGCTCTCTCCGACCGCGCCACCTACTCCGCGCCGATCGTCATCGATCAGGCCGGAAGGCGAGTGCTCGTCTGCTGGGCGGCCGAACGCATCGTCGGCCTCGATCCGGCCACCGGAAAACTCCATTGGGAATTCCCGTTCCACTGGGAAAAGTGGCCGATCGCGATCGCCACGCCGGTCGCACACGGCGATCTGCTGTTGTTCTCGGAAGTCCACAAGGGGACGCTGCTGCTGCGCACGCTCGCGGATCGGCTGGCCGTCGAAGAGGTCTGGCATCAGCGGGCCGAGGACGACGGCGACGCTCCCGCGCTGCACTGCCTGATGTCGACGCCGTTCATTCGCGACGGGCACATTTACGCCGCCGACAAGGAAGCGGTGCTGCGGTGCCTCGACCTCGAAGCCGGCCGCCACCTGTGGGAAGACGAATCGGCCGGTCCGCGCCAACGCTGGGGGACGATTCACCTGGTCCGCAACGCCGACCGCGTGTGGCTGTTCAACGAGTTGGGCGAGTTGATCATCGCCCGGCTGACTCCGCGGGGTTACGACGAAATCAGCCGCGCGAAACTGATCGCCCCCACCACCGATCAACTCCGCCGCCGCGAAGGAGTCACCTGGTCGCACCCCGCATTCGCCGACCGGCACGTGTACGCGCGGAACGACAAGGAACTGGTCTGCGGCGACCTGTCGGCCGCCGCGGACCGCTGACGACGCGCCGCCACAAGCCCGCCCCCGGCGAGGGGCGGGATCGAATCGCCGATGATGATGATATCGACGCCCTCATGACCGACCCCGACCAATGGACCGTCCGCCGCATTCTCGAATGGACGACGGCCCACCTCGCACAGCACGGCAGCGATTCGCCCCGGCTCGATGCGGAAATCCTGCTCGCCCACGCGCGCGGCTGTCGGCGGATCGACCTCTATACGCGGTTCGATGAAGTGCTCACCGACGCACAGCGGGCGGCGATGCGCGATCTCGTCCGCCGCCGCGCGAAGGCCGAGCCGGTCGCGTATCTCGTCGGGCATCGCGAGTTCTACGGACTCGACTTCCGCGTCACGCCCGACGTCTTCATCCCCCGACCAGACACCGAATCCGTCGTGATGGAATTGCTTCAGGCCGCCAAGGAATGGCCGGATGAGGAACCGCGAATCCTCGACGTCGGGACCGGCTCCGGCTGCATCGCGATCACCGCGGCCGTGAACCTTCCGCGGGTGCGGGTGACGGCGATCGAGCACAGCCCGGCCGCACTCGAAGTCGCGTGCGAGAACGCGCGGAAGCACGACGTCGCCGGGCGCATCCGCTTTCTCGAAGGCTCGCTGTTCGCCCCGCTCGAACCGGGCGAATCGTTCCACTGCATCGCCAGCAACCCCCCCTACATTCCCGAGACGGAACGCGAGACGATCCAGCCGGACGTCCGCCTGCACGAGCCGCACTCCGCCCTGTTCGCCGGATCGGACGGACTCGACGTGATTCGAAAACTCGTCGCGCAATCTCCCGAGCGTCTGGTTCCGCGCGGTTGGTTGATGTTCGAGATCGCCCCGGAACAGGAGCCGGCCGTCCGCGTCCTGCTCGAATCGACTCGCGCCTACGTCGACATCGCCGCCATCCGCGACTTGCCGGGCAAAATCCGCGTGGTTCGCGCCCGTCGTTCGAGCGATTGAACGATTCGCGCGAAGTCGTCACAATACGCCGCTGAAGTTCGGTCTTCCCGCGGAAGCCGCGACTCCACCCTTCACCCCACACAGGATTCATCTTCGATGCCTCAGACCCGCGACTCGCTCGATCGGCAGCTTGCTCAAGCCCGGCAGGAGTTGGAGCGTCACTCCGGCACGCTGACCGGGCGCGGCGTGAAGGCCGAGGAGCACCGCCGCGATCCGCAGTGGCGCGGCCTGCGGGCGAAGTGCCGCCGGCTGGAATCGCGACTGCGTTCCGTCCGCGCCATCGTCACCCGCGACGAAGCTGCCGCCGTCCGCAAGGCGGAAAAGGCCGCGGCCCCGCCGGAACCGAAGGTGAAGTCCAAGGGCAAGAGCAAAGCCGAGGCTCCCAAGAAGGAGAAAGTCGAGGGAAAAGAGAAGGAGAAGGAGAAGGTGAAGGGCGAGAAGGGTGAGAAGGGTTCCAAGAAGAAATAGCGGGGCGCCGCCGCGAGTGAAGCGGCCGAATGGAGTGAAGCAGCCGAAAGGGGGACGAGACATCGCCTCCCATGCCGACCTCGACCGGCGTTCCCAATGGCCCTCCGAAAAATTCACGGAAGCCGCCCGATCCACCCTGACGCGCCCGGACGAATATCGTAAAATTGCCTCGAAGGATCTGAAGGAACGGAACGATCGACAAGGGAATCGGCCCTCGGCGAAGGACGCCTTCCGACGAAACGCCCGCCGTTCCTCCTCCGGAGAGATGACAGAGTGGCCGATTGTGCGGCACTGGAAATGCCGTGTCCTCC
>JBBDNT010000095.1:0-6330 GCA_040877445.1 Planctomycetaceae bacterium | reverse complement strand
GACGTTCGCCGCGTCGAACAGTTGCAGGAACGTCATGTACTTCTCGGCGGCGTGGCGGTAGTAGATGCTGCGGCGATGCGTGGCGAGGCCGGTGGTCTGGTCGAGGTCGGGACCGCCCAGCGTGCGGTCGAGCGTGCCGGCGACCGCGAGCACGCTGTCGCGGACGATCTCCCCTTCCATGCGGCGGGAGTTCATCCGCCAATAGTGAATATTGTCGCCGTCGATTTCGAGGTTCCTCGGCGCGGCGTCGTGCGTCGACGACGTGCGGCGGTAAGCGTGCGACGTGACGATCAGCCGGTGCAGCTTCTTCATGCTCCAGCCGCTGTCCATGAACTCGACGGCGAGCCAGTCGAGCAGTTCGGGCTGCGTCGGCTCTTTGCCGTTGAGGCCGAATTCGAACACGCTGGCGACGAGCGGCGTCCCCATGTGCCTCATCCAGACGTGGTTGACGGCGACGCGGGCGGTGAGCGGGTTGTCGCGATCGGCGATCCAGCGGGCGAGCGCGAGCCGGCGGCCGGTGCTGGTCTTGGGATAGCTCGGCGTGAGCGGGCTGTACTGGCCGTCGGCTTTCTTCGTCGCGGCTTGTGCGGTTTCGAGATTCTTGCGGGCGGCGTCGAGCGCCTTGGTCGCGGCGGCCGCGGCGTCGGCGAGTTTCTTGTCGTCCGGCTTGGATGCGGCATTGCGCTTCGCCTGACGTTCGGCGAGTTCCGCCTGGAGGAGGGCCGCCGCGGATTGCAGAGCGTTCGCGGCCCGCTCGGCCGCCGCGGCGACTTTCGCCAGCTCGTCGGCGTGCTCAGACGGAGGCTGCGCGTGGCGGGCGATGTCGGCGGCGATCCGCTTCTCGGCGAACGCGAGCCGGGACTCGGCCGCTTCGAGTTGCTTCGCGGCGATCGCGAGCGCGAACCCGCCGTCATCCACCGCAACGAATCCCGCGACATCGGGCGGAACCGGCGGCGAGCCACCCGCTTGCGGTTTCGCGGCATCTGCGTTCGCGGCCTCCGCGCGCGCCGCGTCAAACGCCTTCTCGGCGGCCGCTAATTCACGGCGCCGCTTCTCGACCTCGGCCCGCGCCACGTCGAGCGCATTCGCCTGAACGTGCGGCCGCAATCCGGGGTACCACGCTTCCGGCGGCAGTTCGACCGGCTGGACGTCGAATGGCATCTTCTCGAACAGCGAGGGGATCGCCGGGGCGACGGGGTTGTCCTTGTCGGGCTTCTTCTCGTCGCCGCGGGCGAAGACGAAGGTCTTGGCGTCGAGCGTGGCGTCGTACACGACGGGAAGGCCGAGCGTGTCGACGTTGGTCTCGCCGGGAAGCTGGTCGTGCCGGGTGGAGTACGGCTCGAAGACCGCCCGCATGGCATAGTAATCGCGCTGCGAGAGGGGATCGTACATGTGGTCGTGGCACTTGGCGCAGTTGAGCGTGAGGCCGAGGAACGCCTTCGACGTGTGCTCGACCGCGTCGTCCATCCACACGTTGCGGTTGAACTTGTAGTAGTGCCGGGCGAGAAAGCCGGTGGCGCGGAGGGCGTCGGCATCGGCGGGGGCGGCTTCATCGGCGGCGAGCATCTCGACGATCATGCGATCGTAGGGCTTGTCGTCGTTGAGCGACTCGACGATCCAGTCCCGCCACTGCCAGATGTGCTTCACGCTGTTGCGCAGTTCGTTGCGATAGCCGTACCAGTCGCTGTACCGCCAGACGTCCATCCAATGCCGGCCCCACCGCTCGCCGTGATGCGGGCTTTCAAGCAGGCGATCGACGACTTTTTCGTACGCGTCAGGCGAATCGTCGGCGAGGAAGGCGGCGACTTCGTCGGGCGTCGGCGGAAGGCCGATCAGGTCGAGATGCACGCGCCGCAGGAGGATGTGCTTCGGGGCTTCGGGCTGCGGGACGAGGCCGAGTTCGGCATGGCGGGCGGCGAGGAAGGCGTCGATGGGATTGCGGTCGGCTTGGGAAGCGACCCGGACGCTTGGAGCGTCCGGGTCGCTGCGTGGAATCTCCGGGCGTGAGGGCTTCTGGAACGCCCAGTAGTCGCGCGGGTTCTCCGCGATCTCTTCGTCCCGCGGGGCGGGGGCGCCGGCGGCGATCCACCGCTTCAGAAGGGCGATCTCCTCCGGCTTCAGCGGCGGCCCGTCTTCAGGCATGTAGGCGTCGCCGTCGGCGTCGGGCGTGACGTACATCAGCAACAGGCTTTCGTCCGGCTTGCCCGGCGCGATCGCCGCGCCCGAGTCCCCGCCTTGGCGGATGAGCGCCGCCGCATCGAGCCGCAGCCCCCCCTTCTGGCGGAGCGTTCCGTGACAATTGGCGCAGCGATGTGCAAGGAGTGGCTTGATGTGCGTGAGGTAGTCGACTGCCTCGACCGCTTGCGGTTTCGCGTCGGCGACAAGAGCGGCATCATCGGCTGGAACGGTTGTGGGCGCGAACACCACCGCCGCCAGCGCGCCGCCCACGAAGATTGTCCGCATCTCGATCCTCCGCGCGTGAATCAAGCCGGGTGAAACATCAACGGGGATTGATTCTACGCCCTGTTGGCGGCGGCGATCAAGTCGGGGCGCAAAGTGCGGGAACTCCGGGCGCCTTCGTCAGTCGGGATCGTTGCGCATTACCGTGAATTCGTTGACCTTCACCCATTCCGCGTGGAAGTTCGACGTCGCGAACTCGGCGGCCAACTGCTTGTCGGCGAACTCGTAGTCCACGCTGTCGGGATGCGCCGTGACGTCGAACGCATGCGGGAAGAAGACTCCGACCAGCATTTGCGGCAACAAGCAGACGATCGTGAGCATTACGATCATCCACCTGCGAAGCGCCTGCGGGATCGCCGGGTCGAGATGCGGCCAGACGACCCAGTACACGAAGCTCATCATCCCGAGAACGATCACCCAACTGCCGAGCCTCACAACACGCAACTTCCAGGCGCAAACGCGACAGGCGGGCACGGTGACGATGAACGGCTTGCCGAACCACTGGAGCAACCAAGTCCACCAACCCAGGGTGCCCGTAATCAGTCGGAGCGTGGCTCCGGGCTCCGAAGTGCCGCACACGACGCATTTGTCGGGAAACACGGCTCGGTGCGAGCGCGGAAGATTGACGTCGGTGGAAAAAGCCATCTGACCAGTGTTATCGGGGCCGATGACGACGGAACTGTGGAAATGCGTTCCGCGCGAAACCACCTCTACCGAATCCGTTCTCATCCCGCAATGGCTCCCTCGCGATGGCCGCGGTTCGCACGGCGCGGCAGCCTGATCCGGAAGGTGATGTTCGACTTTGCGGATTGTGCCGATCGTGCGGACGCGGGAACGGCTTCCGATTTCGAGCAATGCAAGGGTGGCAGCCGGCATCAAGCGGCCCGCGCGGAAAATTCGATAGAAACGACAAGGTACGGCTCCGCGAGCCGTGGGGATCGCGGACCGCCCGCCGCCGTATCGGCGGACGCCGACGCGAACGATCCGCCCATCCCGAGCCGCTTGCGTCCGCCGAGATCCGTCTCATCGAATTTCCCGAAATTTCAACTCCGCGATTGCGTGGGCACGAATCACCTCTTTAGGATGGATCGGCTAGCCGCGAGCCTCAAGACGGGTGGAAGCGCATGAGTCGACAGCACGCAGCGTTGGCGATCGTCCTGGCGGGGGGATGTCTCCTGGCGGGCGCTCTTGCCGCCTTTCCCCAACAGGCCGATCCTGCCGGTTCTTCACCCCCTGGTGGAATCGGCGAGGCGGCGCCCCCCCCGCTCGACCAGGATTCGCTACTCGCGCGGCAGCCGACCAACGCGGACGAGGCGCTTGCCGCCACCGTGTTGATGATCGATCTCGGCCGCCCGCAGCTTGCCCGCCGCTATCTGGAACGCATGGTCGAGTTCCTCGGCGATGACGACGACCAGTTGCTCGCCCTGCGGGACAAGCATGGGCCGGCGCTGTTTCTGAGGCTGGCTCGGAACCCCGCCTTGCAGCCGTTGGCGACGGAAGTGCTCGACCGCTCGAACCGCGCCATCGCGGCCCGACAGCGCGATCCGCAATACCTCGACGCGATCATCGACGGGCTGGCGGGAACTCAGGAGCAACAGGCGGTGGCGATCGTCACGCTCGAGGGAATCGGCCCGGTGGCGGTCCCGCGGATGCTGCAACGGCTGGACGCGGAGCGCAGCGCGGTCGATCGCGACACGCTCGTCTACACGCTGGTGCGGATGGGACAGCAGGTCGTCCCCGCCCTCATCGGATCCGTCGACGCTCCCAACCCCGCCGTGCAACGCGTGGCGATCGACTCGCTGGGCTGGCTCCGCGCGCCCGAAGCGGCGCCCAAGTTGTGGCGCCCGGCTTTCGCCGAAGGGGTTTCCCCGGACGTTCGCGACTCCGCCCGCAAGGCACTGGCCCGCATCGAGGGGACGCGCGGCGTCGAATCCGCCTCCGCCTATGGAGTGCCGCAGCGGATGAAGGAGTTGGTGCTGGCCCACTTCTCCGGCAAGGCGGACTGGCGGCCGGACGAGGAAGGATTGGTCACGGTCTGGACCTGGATTCCCGAGCGGGAGACGGTCGGCGAAGTCCGCATGACTCCGCAGACCGCATCGACCTATGTTGGTTTGCAGTACGCCCGCGATCTGCTCGCGATCAGCCCCGGCGATCGAACGGCGCAGGCGCTCGTCACCGCCTTCGCCCTTGCCTGGGACGCGATGCGGGTGGGATGGGACCAACCGTTGCCTCACGGCGATGGAACCGCCCACGATCAGGCGGTGCTCGCCGGATCGCGCCCGCTGGCGGCGGCGGTGGCGATCTCGCTGGAGCGCGGCAACGCGGCGGCGGCGCTGGCCTCGCTGCAAACGCTGGCGGAGGTCGCGACGCGGGAAGAGTTGCTGGCGAAGTCGGGCCTCGAATCTCCCGTGCTCGCGGCGCTGAATTTCCCGGACTCGCGAGTGCAGTTCGCGGCGGCGACGACGGTGCTGCAGCTTCAGCCGAACCAGCCGTTTCCCGGCTCGCACCGGGTCGTCGAGATCCTCGCGCGGGCGCTGGCCGATTCCGGCGCGTCGGGCTTGCTGGTGATCGACCCCAATAGTCCGCGGGGCGTGACGATGGCGGATTTCATTTCGGGCGTGGGGTTCCACGACCGGACCGCCGTCGCGACCGGCCGCGAAGGGTTCCGCATCGCCGCGGAACGGGGAGACATCGAGTTGATCGCGATGCACGTCAACGTGATCGACTGGGAACTCACTCCGACGATCGTCAATTTGCGGGCCGACGCGAGGACGGCGGCGATTCCGATCGTCGTCTACGGGCCGGAGACGGTCGCGGGGCGCGTGCATCGGCTCGTCGAGCAGTATCCGCTGGTCGCGTTCATCATCGAAGGGGTCGAGCCGGGGTTCGTGCAGAACCAGGTGCGGCCGTATTTCGAGCGGCTCGCCACTCCGCCCCTGACGCCCGAGCAGCGGGCCGATCGCTCGGCGGCGGCGGCGTACTGGCTGGCGACGATCGCCCGCGGCGGCAACGGTCGCCTGTTCGACCTGACCTTGGCTGAAACCGCGCTCGCGGACGCCCTGTTCGTTCCCGGCGCGGGCGAGAACGCGCTGCTCGCGCTCGCCTCCATTCCCACGGCGGCCGCGCAAGTCCGGCTGACCGAGACCGTCACGAACGCGAACGCCGACCTGTCGATTCGCGGCGCCGCCGCGATGCAGCTCGCGATGCACATCCAGCGGCACGGTCTGCTGATTCCGAACCGTGACGTGGCGCTGCTGCGGCAGACCTGGGAAACGGCGACCGATCCGGGACTGCAAAGCACGCTCGCGGTGGTGCTGGGAACGCTGCGGCCGAACGCCGAGCTGTCGGCGGAGCGGTTGCTGCGGATTCCCTCGCCTCGCCCGCCTCGCCCGCCGGCGCCGTAGGACGGAATTGCATTCCGTCCGCCGGTTCTTCGGTTCGCGTATCTTCGGCGAGTAGGACGTCGTCAACCTTGAAGTCGTGGGCGGGCGGGTAGAACGGATTTGCAATCCGTCGTGCCCGCCCGCTTCCGAATGCGGGCTCGAAGTTTCCGTGAGGGTTCGACTCGCCTCGGACGGATCGGCAATCCGTCCTACGCGAGCGTCGACCTACAGGATCAAGGTCGAAGGCGTGGTGCGAAGGCACTGGATTCCCGCCTGCGCGGGAATCACGGGAACCGCCTGCGCGCGTCATTCCCGCGAAGGCGGGAATCCAGACGGTGCGCGGACGGCAATGACATTACGCAGCGGGAGGATTGATTCTACCGGTAGTACAGCGTCAAGTTCGTTTTTGCGGGGGCGATGCATGGGCGGGCACGACGGATTACGAATCCGTCCTACTACCGCTTCAGGCTTGAACTTGGCGGTTGAA
>JBBDNT010000094.1:0-6331 GCA_040877445.1 Planctomycetaceae bacterium | reverse complement strand
CCGCGAGGCAATCCCGTGGGGCAGTCTTTCTTGTCTGCCCGCCCTGTCGGTGAAGGTCGCGAGCAGACAGGAATGTCTGCCCCACTTGCGGTTCGGCAGACAGGAATGTCTGCCCCACTTGCGGTTCGCCCCTATTTCCGGCGAACGATCGTCAGCGTCGTTCCCTCTTTCGGCGCGATCCGCACCGCGGGGATCGTGATGAGGCCGTGGGGGTCGGTCGTGGCTTCGCCGCTTCCGCCGGCCGTGTTGGTCCAGGTGACTTTCTCTCCCGGCGACGGGTGAAACTTCGCGCAGCGGCGGGGAGTGACGTCGACGGTCATCTCGGCTTCGGCGAGCTCGTTGGAGAGCGTCGCCTGCCATTCGTAGTCGGTCTCGCTGACGTCCTTCCAGTCGAAGCCGAGGTTGATGCCGCCCACGAGGTCGCCGTCGGCCGGGTCGCCGTTCCCCATGTCGCCGTCGATCGAGCTGTTGCCGAAGGTGGGATAGCCGCGGTCGCGGGCGAATTTCTCGGGGGGATAGTACTGCGTGATGAGCCGCCCGGCCGCGCCTCCGCCGCCGTGGTTGCCGTTGTTCCACGAGAAGGCGAAGCCGTGATGCCCGGCGGTGAGCGCCTGGACCATGTCGATGTTCTCCGGCCAGGTGGTCCAGCCGTCGTGCCGGCCGCAGCACCAGCCGACGAACGGCAAATCCCCCGGATGCCCGGCGACGAACCTCGGGCCGTCGACGTGGTCGTGATAGCTCGTCGTGCCGTCGGCCATCACCGCGGGGGCGTTGCGGTCGAGCCGGCCTTCGAGCGCGACGGCGGGCACGCGGCGGACGCGGCCGACCACGGGATAAATCGCCGCGAACAATTCGGGATGCCGCAGCCCCACGTTCCACGAGCCGACGCCGCCGGACGAACTTCCCCGCATGGTGATCCGTTGCGGATCGGCCCCGTACTTCTCGATCGACCAGCGGATCATCCACAAAAGCTGGTTCTCGGTGAACGGGTAGACGCGCGAGTCTTGGTGATCGGCCCATTGAGGCACGCACCAGTAGCCGAACCAGTACGTCTCCATCGCCCGGTTGCCGTTGGGGTGCTCGAGCGCGTCGCGGGGGCGCAGCAGCAGCCGGTTTTCGGGATTGCCGCGAAATTCGGAGACCGAGAACACGCCGGGCAACCCGTCGCGGTATCCCAGGTCGCGGTTGCCGAAGTAGAGGTAGCAATCGCCGGTCGCGCCCGCGTCGCCGCCGCGGCCGGAACTGCCGTGCAGCGTGATCTGCATCGGCAATCCCCGCGCGCCGGTGATGGACGTTCGCGCGGCGGCGGCGCGTTCCGTCGAATCGTGGATCTTGATCGGCCGAATGGGGGCCGGCTGCTCCTCGACCGGTTCGATCGTCGCACTGCGCCCCGGCACGACCCGGCCGAGCGGCTTGTGATCCGCGTCGGTCACCACGACGGCGTAGTAGGCGCGGGCCGGTTCGCGGGCGGTGTGCACGGCGAGGCCGCTCCAGGGGGGCAGCGGCTCGGCCCCTTCCTCGATGACGGAGTACGGCTTCTCGGGATCGAGCCGATCCTGCATGAAGAACGCCGAGCCGAACAGCTTGGCGGAATTGTTGAGAATTCCGCGGGCGCAGCATTCGGCCTGCGCGAGGTTCTCGCGCGTGATGGGGCGATCGCTACGATAGAGCGCATAGCGGTAGTTCGCGCCCGCTTCGCCTTCAGCCCCATCGCGCCAGGTGACGAACGTCTGTCCGTGACGATGGACGGCGCGGATGTCGGCGACGGAGAGGTCGTCGGCCCGCGCGATCGAGACGAGGGAAAGGGAGATGATGGCGGACGCTATGCTGGCGGCATTGTGTCGCATGTTTCACGCTTTCGGCGATGGCGCAGTGGATTTCCGCGCGGACGTCATCAGAGAAGAGTTGCGTCTCCGGCGACCAGATTCTACCGGTCGGGTAAGACGTTCGGCGAGTCACGGGGGCATCGGCTGGAGCGGCGAACTCGCCGAGACGAACGAAACATTGGCGGGACCGGCGCAAGGAGATAGAATCATCTTGAGAGGCACTCGATCCGGAGATCCGCGCAATGCCGACGCGAAACGTCGAACTCACGGAAAGTCACGACCGGTTCGTCGACGAGCAGGTCGCCGCGGGGCATTTTCAGGACGCCGACGAAGTGGTGACGGCGGGGCTTGAACTTCTGGAAGCGCGCCGCCGCGTCGAACAGGAGCAGCTGGCGTCGCTCCGCAAGCTGGCGACCGAAGGCTTCGATGAGTTGGACCAGGGGCGTGGAATCGTCATCGACGGGGACGAACGGCTCGCTGAGTTCATTCGGAAGTCGGGACGCGCCGCCAGCCTCCCGGAGAGTCCGGACGAGAGCGCGTGATCGCATGCGGCGGTAAGTCCTTGCGCCGGCGGCGGAACGCGACATTGCGAACGTCCTCGCCAGAAGCCACCAGGAATTCGGTGAAGCGGCGCGACTCCGCTACGAAACGCTCGTATTCCAGGCGATTCGCGCCGTGACGGACGATCCTCACTGCGCTGGAAGCGAGGAGCGGCCGGAAATCGCCCAAGCGGCGCGCACGTATCATCTCCGCCATTGTCGGGGGCGCGTCCCGGCAGCCGAGCGAGTCCGCCACCCCCGCCATTTTCTGCTCTACCGAATTCATCATGGCGGTCAGGTCGAGATCGGCCGCGTCCTGCACGAAAGCATGGACCTCGAACGCCATCTCCCGGGCGATTATCGGTCCGATGCGCCGGACGACCGAGAAAGGGGTGAATGAGTCGATCAGTGTTCCTTCACTCGCAGTCCAGAATCGCTCGAAGGTGGGAACGCTGATCGCCGCTGATGCTGTTCTGCGGTCAGGACGATATCGAGGGCAGTCGCGCTGTCAGCGGACATAGACGGGCGTCGCTGTTTCGAAAATCTGTCGGCGTCGGATCCAGTTCTCGCTTTGCTCGACCGACTCGCGCTGGACGAGATCGACTTCGCGCCCCAGCATCTCGCCAAGTTCCTGCTCGGCTTCGATCACGTTCCAGAGGGTCCACGTCGCGTCGGAATCGAAGGTGACGAGGACGTCCACGTCGCTTTCCGGACCGAAGTCGTCCCGCAGCACCGAGCCGAACAACGACAACTCGCGAATCTTCCACTTCCGGCAGAACGCCTCGACCGACTCCATCGGCAGTTCGATGTGGATCGTGCTCATGTCGACCTCGACGTACTGGAAACGTCCCACTCGACCCGATTCTAACCGACCGTCAAGATCGTCGTCATCGCTTCGCATCGGGTGCGGCAAAACTTCTTGGCGACAGCGTGGCTGGGGTCGGAGCGAAGCGCAGCCCCCAGCGAATCGCCAACGTGCTCGCCCATCCCTGGGGGCGATCCGCCGAGCGCCGTCGCCTGAAGTGGATGCCGTCCCGCGGCGGATCGACCCCAGCCACCCCGCCGCGCGATCGACTGGAGTGCAAGGACGGCCAAAGTGGCGGCAGTCACGATGATCGCACCGCGGCGTCGCATGAGTCGACTCCCTGAAATAGCAATCCACTCGGAAAACATGGACCGAAAGATTGAAGACAGAAAAATGACGAACGAGGCCATCGCCCGCATCTCATTTTTCTGTCTTCAATTTTTCTGTCGCCTCGAATCGTCAATACCGCGCCAAATCCCCCTTCTGCGTTTTGAGGTTCAGGCCGGTGACGACCTCTTGCGCCCCGGTGACCATGAACTTCAACTCGCTGCCGACCGCGATGAACTGCCAGCCTTCGTCGATTCGCTTCTGCGCCTGCTCGACCCCCTGCACGTGCAGACCGACCGGGGTGCCGACCTTCTTCCCCGCGGCGAGCACGCGCTGCAGCATTTCCTCCAGTTCGCCCGGGGACGGGTCGACGCCGTCGGGCGTGCGCATCTGCGCGGTGAGATCGACCGGGCCGACGAAGATCGCGTCGACTCCCGGCAGGCCGTAGATCTCCTCGGCGTTGCGGACCCCTTCCGGCGATTCGGTCTGCAGGACGACGAGGATTTCGTCGTTGGCCTTCTTGAAGTAGTCGCCGGCGGTCGCGTCGAAGTTCAGCGAGTGCAGGTTCCCGCCGAGCGAACGGTTTCCCTGCGGCGGGTACTTGGCCGCATTCAGAACCTCTTTCGCCTCTTCGACGGTGTTGATCATCGGGGCGATGATGCCCATCGCGCCGGCGTCGAGCGCCCGCTTGATGAGGTGATAGTGCCCCTGCGGGACGCGGACGAGAGGCACGCAGCCGGCGTCCGCCACCGCCCCGAAGATCCACGCCGCCTCGCTCCAGTCGATGGGCGAGTGCTCCATGTCGAGGTTCACCCACGGAAAGCCGACGCGGGCCATCAGCCGGGCCGAATGAATGTTGCCGAACGACAGCCACGTGCCCACCTGAGGCTGACCTTCCTTTAGCGCGGCCTTGACGGGGTTCTTCTTCATCGTCGAGTGTCCTGTGGATATCGTCGTGCGGAGGAGTTCCGGCCGGAATTCGATGCCTCAGAAGGTACGTGACGGCGGGTGGAATGTCCAATGCGGAGGGGATCGCGGCCGGCCGCGATCCCCTCCCCCCCCCCCCCCCCCCCCCCCCCCCCCCCCCCCGGGGCTGGGGGGGTGAGGGTAGGGTGAGGGGGTTTACGGCCGACCAGCGCATCGCGGCGACGCTGCTTCGATCCGCGCCATCATCATTCGATGCAAGCCGATCCGGCGAGGCGGCCGGATTGGAGTGCGGGGACTCCGCGCGCGAAGTCGAGATTCCGCTCCTTCGGGGATTCGACTACTCTACCGGCCATGACCGATCGTTTCGACATCTCCGCCGTCGTCGACGCTTCACCCCGAACCGTGTCTTCCCCGCATCCATCCCGGCTCGACGACTTACCGCGATTGGCGCGCGATCCCGCCTTCCACGGGATGACGGCCACGCAGTTCCTGGGGGCGTTCAACGACAACCTTTTCAAGCAACTGGTGCTGTTGATCTGCCTCGACCTGGGGGGCGCTGCTCGGGGCGGGTTCCTGCAGATGGTGGCGCAGGGACTGTTCGCCATCGCGTTCGTCCTGTTCTCCGGCTTCGCGGGATTTCTTTCCGACTTGACGAGCAAACGGACGATCGTGGTGCTCGCGAAGGTCGCCGAGATCGCGATCATGCTGCTGGGAATGGGGGCGCTGTTCCTCGGCGCCGTCGAACCCGCGTGGATGCTTCCCGGGCTGCTCGCCGTGCTGTTCCTGATGGGAACGCAGAGCGCGTTCTTCGGGCCGTCGAAGTACGGCATTCTCCCCGAGATGTTCCGCGGCCGCGACCTGCCGCGCGTCAACGGCATGGTGCAGATGACGACGTTCGCGGCGATCATCTTCGGCACGGCGCTTGCCGGTTACGCGAAGGAATGGTTCCAGGCGGATCTGTGGGTCGTCAGCGCGATGTGCGTGGGGATCGCCGTGCTGGGGACGGCGACGTCGCTGTGGGTGCGGAAGACGCCGGTCGCGCATACCGGGTTGCGGTTCCGCCTGTCGTCGCTGGCGATCAACGCCCAGACGTGGAACATGCTGCGCAGCGACCGGCCGCTGTTCGGAGTGCTCCTGATCTCGGCGGTGTTCTGGTTCGTGGGGGGCGTGATGCTGCCGGCGGTCAATGAATTCGGCCGATTCCAATTGCACGTGGGGGACGGGCGGACGAGCCTTTTGGCGTCGTGCATGGGGGTGGGAATCGCCATCGGCTGCGCCGTCGCGGGAAAGGCCTCGCACGAGCGGGTGAGCTTCCGGCTGGTTCACCTCGGGGCGTGGGGGATGGTGGCGACGCTCGCGGCGATGGCGGGGCTCGGGCTGGCGCCGCTGTCGGTCGCGGCGCTCGAATGGCTGGCCCGGCTCGACCTGATGTTGGCGGGATTCTTCGCGGGGCTGTTCGTGGTGCCGCTGCAAGTCTTCATGCAGGCCCGGCCGCCGGAAGACCAGAAGGGGCGGATGATCGGGGCGATGAACCTCATCAACTGGATCGGGATCGTGCTGGCGGCCGGGTTCTTCGGTTTGTGTACGTGGGCGTTCGGCGAACAGGCGGCCTTGGCGCGGGCCGGCGTCGATGCTCCGGTGAGTTGGACGTTCGCCGTGTTGGCGCTGGTGCTGCTGCCGGTGGCGCTGTTCTACCATCCGCGGGAAGAGTCGCTCGAGTAGTGGGCGGCGGCCGTAGTACGTCTTCCAGATTGAAATTGGAAGTTGGCGGCATGTCAGACGGATTGGAAGCCGGCGTGCGCGGGGCGCTTGTCGGCGGGCGGGCACGACGGAATGCAATTCCGTCCTACCCGCCCGTGCATCGCCCCACAAGCTTGAAGGCGCAGTAGGATGGATTGGCAATCCGG
>JBBDNT010000093.1:8347-33601 GCA_040877445.1 Planctomycetaceae bacterium | reverse complement strand
CGGCTCCAGATAGATCTGCCCGTCGGTGATCGAGATCACGTTGGTGGGGATGTATGCGGAGACTTCGCCTTCCAGCGTTTCGATGATGGGGAGCGCCGTCATCGAGCCGCCTCCCAACTCGTCGCTGAGCTTCGCGGCCCGTTCCAGCAGGCGGCTGTGGCAGTAGAAGATGTCCCCGGGATACGCCTCGCGTCCGGGCGGCCGCCGCATCAGCAGCGACAACTGCCGGTACGCCTGGGCCTGCTTCGAAAGGTCGTCGTACACGACGAGCGTGTGCTTGCCCTGGTACATGAAGTATTCGGCAAGCGCGGCGCCGGCGTAGGGGGCGACGTATTGCAACGGCGCGGGGTTGCTCGCCGAAGCGCTGATGACGATCGTGTAATCCAACGCGCCGTGAATGCGGAGCGCTTCGACGATGCCGGCGATCGTCGAATCCCGTTGCCCGCAGCCGACATAGACACAGATCACCCCGGTGTGCTTCTGATTGAGGATCGCGTCGAGGGCGATGGCGGTCTTGCCCGTCTTGCGGTCGCCGATGATCAGCTCGCGTTGCCCGCGGCCGATCGGCGTGAGCGCGTCGACCGCCATGATGCCGGTCTGCATCGGCTCTTTCACCGGCTGACGGCCGGCGACGCCGGGCGCCGGGGTCTCCAGCGGACGCCGTTCCGAGGAAACCACCGGTCCCTTGCCGTCGAGCGGGTTGCCGAGCGGATCGACCACGCGCCCGATCACCGCGTCGCCGACGGGGACGGAAAGGAGTTCGCCCGTGCTCTTGACTTCATCCCCCTCGGCGATCGCTTTGAAATCGCCGAGAATGATGACGCCGACGGAGTTCTCTTCGAGGTTGAAGACCATGCCCCGCACGCCGTTGGGGAACTCGACCATTTCCCCGGCCATGGCGTTGGAGAGTCCGTAACAGCGCGCGATGCCGTCGCCGACTTCGAGCACCCGCCCGACTTCGCTGGTCTTGATCCGGCCGCTGAAATCTTCAATCTCCTGTCGGATGACTGAAGCGATCTCGTCCGCTTTGAATTTCATGGAGTGTCCTCTGTTGCAGGCGTTTCCGCAGCTCGTGCAGCCGCGTCCGCAGGGAACTATCGTAAACGGTGTCGCCGACGCGGATGATCATCCCCCCCAGCAACGCGGGGTCGACGTGGGAATCGATCACCGGCTCGAACGGTAGAGACCGACCGAGCAGGTCGCGAATGCGGTCGTGCGTGGACTGCGCGACGGCGCTCGCCGTGACGACTCGCACGCGTTGCCGGCCGCTGCGCAGCTCGTGACGGTGGCGGCTTTCGTGAAGGATCGCGGGCAGCAGGTCGAGCCGGTCGTGCCGGGCCAGCACCCGCAGGAAGTTCGTGAACAACTCGGAACCGAACGGCTGAACGACGCGGTCGATGAGTTCGAGTTTCTCGTCGCGGCCGACGATTCCGGAGGTGAGGATGTCGGCGAACTCGGGATACGCGTCGAGCACGTCGTCGACGAACGAGCCGAACTCTTCCAGCGCGTCGTCCACTCCGTGGGCCGCGGCGGCGTCGAGGAAGGCGTCCGCATAGACCCGCGCGATCGCCTGCGCGCTCGGATCTTCGAGCACGCTGCGAATGCGGCGTTGCGGCTTGTCGGACGACTGCTCCACGATGGGGCTCCCGGGGGAAGAAAGAAGAATGAAGAAACAGGAAAGAAGAAGGAAGGAGGCTGTGGCCCGCGACAGGGGGGGCCGGCAGTTCATTCCCTCACCATGAAGTTCTTACCGCGCGATCCTCTTTTCTTCCGTCTTCTTTCTTCCTTCTTCGTTCTTGTTTCTTCCCAACTCAATTCCGCAGCGCCCGATCGCGCTGGAAGTCGGCCAGCGCTTCGTCGATCAGGCGGTTGTGATCGCCGTCGCCGAGACTTCGGCCGACCACGTGCGCCGTCGCTTCGCTGACGAGGTCCGTCATGCGATCGAACAATTCCTTCATGGCGGCATCGCGGGCTCGTTCGATATCGACGATCGCGCGGTGGCGGCTCGCCTCGGCTTCGCCGCGGGCCTCGGTGATGATGTCCTGCTTGGTATGCTCGGCGTCGCGGCGGGCCTCGGCGAGGATCGCCTTGACTTCGTCCTGCACCGAAGCGAGCTTGGCGGCGTGCTCGTCGAGCATCCGCTCGGCCCGCTTGCGGGCCTGCTCGGCGTCTTCGATGTTCTTTCGCACGCCGGCCTCGCGCTTGTCGAGCGCGGCGGCGATCGGCTTCCAGGCGAAGGCGTACAGCATTCCAAACAACATCAGGAACACCACGAACGTGTAAATCGCCAAGTCGGGATCGACCGCCTCGACGCGCACCTCGCCTTCGGGATGGCCGATGTGGTGTGCGTGATCGTGATGAGCGTCGTCGTGGTGCGCGTCGGCTTGCTCCGCCGGTAGCGCGGCGGGATCGTGCTCGGCGTCTTGCGCCGACGCCGAAACGGCGGACATCAGGACGACTGCGGCGAATGCCATCGCCCTCAACATGCTCGTCATGGGAGACTGGTCTCCGTCACTTCGTCACGGGACTGAAACTCGAACCGATCGACGTTGGCGACACCCGCGCTCGGCAGCGATCACCACGTCGTCCCACTGCCGATGCGAATCACGCCCACGGATTCTGAGTCATGCAGATGTACAGAGCGAAGAAGGTGAAGCCTTCGATCAGGGCCGCCGCGATGATCATCGCGACCTGCAGGTTCGCCGCGACTTCCGGCTGGCGGGCCATACTCTCCAGCGCGGCCGAGGCCAGCTTGCCGATGCCGTACGCGGCGCCGATCGCCACGAGGCCCGCGCCGAATGCCCCGGAGAATTGGATGTCTCCCAGCAGGCCGAGGGCCGCACCATCGGCGGCCATGGCGGGAGTGGCGGCTGCCAGAACGACGAAGGCCAATGCGGAGAGCTTCAGGAATCTGCTCACAGGTCTTGTCTCCTCTGCGGTCTTGAAAGGAAGGTGTTATGGGATCGGGGAATTCGTCGGAGAACGCAGGGTGGGCTGTGCCCACCAGCATGCTGGATACGGTTTCCTCGTGCGTTGGCGGGCACAGCCCACCCTACGAGTCAGTGTTCGTGAACCGCGGCGCCGATGAACAACGCCGCCAGAAACGTGAAGATGTACGCCTGCAAAAACGCCACGAATAGCTCCAGTCCGCTGAACAACGCCGCCCCGATCGTCGCGACGACCGTCGCCATCGAGAGAATGCCCAACAACACCAGATGGCCCGCCACCATGTTCGCCAACAGACGCACGGCGAGCACGAAGTGCTTGATCAACGAACCGGCCACTTCGATGAACCAGATCATGATCTTCAGCGGCCAGACGTACCACGGCAAATCCATGTGCGGCACGAAGCCGGTCCACAGCCACTTGACGCCGAACGTCTTGAGCCCCGAGCCGAACGTCGTGACCAGAATCACGCTCGCCATTCCCAGAGTGACCGCGAACGCGGCGGTCGGCGCACCGAGCCACGGCACCATCCCGATCAGGTTCAGCGTGAGAATGAAGAAGAACACCGTCCACAGCAGCGGTGCGAAGGTGTCGCCTGTAGGACCGTGATGCGTGTGCCCCTCCCGATGATGCCCGCGCTCGCGATGGGCTGCGGCATCGACGACCGGAGCGTGCGTGGCGAGCGGTTCGGGATGCCGGTCCGGATCGAAGGTTTCGACCGCGGCAGGATAATCTTCGCCGGTGTCATGCACCGAGTGCGGGTTGCCGCTGCCGATCGCCGCTCGCGCGACCTGGTCGCGGACGAACAACAACATGGACTCCAGCATGTTCCAGAACTTGCCCGGCGGAACCCGTCCCCCCTCGATCCGCTTCGCGAGAGTGCGAAAGACGACCAGCAACAAAATGGCCGCAACCAGTTCGAGAATCATGAATTTCGAGATGCAGAAGCCGCCTTCGGTCGGATGCTTCTCGTACAGGTTCTGCAACCTGCCGAACGGCTGCGGAATGAGAATCTTGCCCGCCAGCGCCTGCTCGAAGTCCTCGAGTGACGCTGCGGGATGCGCTTCACGAAGAAACGCCGGGACTTCCTCGAGCGACTCGAAATCCTGCCTCCACAACGAGCGCGGAACTTCGAAATAGTATGAATCCTTGATGTGCAAGACGGCATCGGCCATCGGTCAGTTCGCCCTCCCGATTCCCGTCGAAGTCGAAGCGGAACCCGATGAATCCGAAGTGGACCGGCCCACAGGATTCCGGCACGCCTCATTCACCAACCGGGCAGCCAACACCGTTTCCGCCGAGAGAGTCAGCAAGTAGAAGAAGACGGTCGACCCGAACAGTCCCGCCGCGGCGAGTTCCGGACTCGCGCTCACCAGGATCACCGTGACCGCCAGCGGCGCCGCCGTTCGCAGCAGGATCGACCCGAGCGCGGCGACGATCGCAGAGGGCGTGTTCGCGTAGGCGTGCGTCACGCACAGGGCCGCCATCGACGCCAGCAGACAGACGCCGGCGGCGATCGCGGCGGCGACCAGCCCCGCGTGCCCCGCGCGCCCAGATGCGATCCACGCAGCCGGCGGATACGCGACGAGCACGATCGCCGCCAAGACCGCGCAACCCCCGAGAGGGCCTTGCGGCAGCAGTCGCTGCAGTCCGGTCGCCGGTCGTCCGCTCAACGCCATGCCTTCTCAATCGGCCGAGTGGCCGCCATCAGAGGGGGAACGTTCCCCGCCCCGCCGAGCCTTCGGCTTGTTCTTGGTCATCAATAGCAAGTGGTAGATTCCGGCGGTGATCCCGAGGGCGAAGCCGGCCAGCGCCAGAAAGCTCGTTCCCCAGCGGGCGTCCAGCCAGTGCCCTCCCAGGCCGGGGAGCACCATGATCAGGGCCACGGCGATGATCCGCGACACCCACTCCATGGCGATCGCCATTGGAGGACGGTTGTCCCGCGGTGTGCCCGCCACGATTCGCTGTCCCGGTCGGGAATTCCGAGCAATCGGCGGCCAGTCTATTGGCTGCCCAGAGCGATGTCAAAGCCTTGGCGGACGGGTTTTTTCATATTTCCCAACACTGGAGAGCGCGATTCCCAATCATGGAAAACCGCACGACTTCGGCCGTCCATCGGCTCCGCCGCCGGCGGCTCGATTTGCTCGAATTTTCGAGAATCCGCGAATTCGTCCGAAATTTCCCGTGGAAGAAACCGTCCCATACTGACTATTCGAGCGCGCCGAATCGGTTATTTTTCGGTTTCGGGAAGATCCACTCGGGCGTCGCACCCGTTCACACCATCGACCGCTCGGGGGGCCCGCCGATCTCGGCCTTGATCGAAGGAATTTCGCTTTTTTCGCCACCAGATCGAACTTCGCGCGCCCCATCCTTCACGCGGTTGCGACAGAACACTTCTCGGGCCGATCGATCGCGTTTTCGTCGGAGCGTTCATCATGACGGAAGATTTCCTCACCACTCGCACCCGCAAGGAACTGGCGATGCTGGCTCGGCGACATCGCGTCGGCGGCTGGCATTCCATGAAGAAGGCCGAATTGGTCCAGGCGATCATCGACGCCCGCGATCGTCGCTCCCGCCAGCAATCGGAGCGCGCCCGACGCCGCCGACTGGCCGCCGCCGCTTCGGCCGAATGCGCTCCCGCGCTTCGCCGCCCGGACCGCATTCTGGCCGACGAGATCGACTCGTACTGGATCCATGTTCGCTGGGAAATCGGCCGCCGGGGCGTTCGCCGGGCCGAAGCGGCCCTCGGGACCGATTGGCACCGCGCCGTCCCCGCCTTGCGCGTGTTCGACGTCACGCCGGACGACGGGGCCTCGGCCGCCCGCCGGCTCGTCGGGCAGGTCGATATCCATTCCAACACCGATCAATGGTTCGTCCCCGTCACGAATCCTCCGCGGGATTACGAGGTCGAGATCGGCTATCGCACGACGGGCGATCGCTTCCACTCGCTGGCACGCTCCCGCCGGGTCCGCACCTCGCGGCCGGAAAGCCGCGTGACGGCCGACGCGGCCGGGAACGCCGCGGAACCATATCGCCCGGCGCGCGTGCGATCCCCGGGCGGCGATGCGCCCCCGATGCGGGCCGGCGGAAACAACGGTTCGAACGGCGGCGGGAGTCGCCCGTTCGAGTTCACCCTCGACGCGGAACTCGTCGTCCACGGCGTGACCCATCCGCACGCCGAAACGACGCTGCTCGGCCAGCCGGTGCGACCCGACCGCGACGGCGCCTTCAGCCTGAGGCTCACTCTGCCGGAAGGCCGGCAGATCATTCCGGCGGTCGCCATCGCGCCGGACGGCAGCGAGCAGCGGACGATCGTCCTCTCGATCGAGCGCAACACCCGCGAACTGGAGCCGCAGCCGCTGGAAGACGAATTCCAAACCGGTTAGCGGCGTCAGGGCGGCGATGGCGGCTCGTTCTTCGCGGGCTTGGTCGATTCGCGCGAGGGGCGTCGGTTCTCGGGCACTCGCTTGAGGACGATCGGCTCTTCGTCGAAAGCCTTGTCGCCGTGTTTTTCGATGAACTCGAGCACGTCCGCGGCGGACGATTTGAGGAGAATGTGCCAGTCGTCCGCTTCGGCGTCGTCTTGCCCGATGTCGATCACGAGTGGACGACGTTCAGCGTCGGTCGGGATTGGCCGGGGCGGGCCGTCTCGAAATGGCCCGATATGGTCGCCCGCCAACTCACCGGAACGGATTGCCGCGCGAACGAAGTCGTAGTCGAGCGGGAACAGCCGCAGCGTGCGCTCGTCCGGCAGATCGTATTTGTAAGGGAGCCAAATTCGGATCGTTTCCTCCGCCCCTTCCTGGCGCGCGTCCTCCTTCGATTCGACGCACATCAATGCCGGCTTCCCGGACCGAACATACATCGCCTGGAGTTTCTCTTCGGCGGCGGCCCGCGGATCGCCTTCGACCAGCGGCTGCCAAGTCTCCAGCGTGTTCTTGGTTCCTTCCCTCTTGCGGATCTCAAAGGCGGGCTTCCGCCCCTCGATGGGCAAGTCCCGGTCCTCCCACCAGCCGATCAACCGGGGATCGGCCACGGACGTCTCATCGTCCGAGAACGGCTCCTGCATGTAGACGCACGAGGGAAGCAGAGCGGTCGCCAAGGCACAGACGAGCAATCGCAGGCGAGTCGACATGCCGCCATTTCTTCCGAAAGGAGTTGCATGAAGTTCGCGGATTCCGATTTCGGTGATCGCCCCCGCGCTCCGTGTCGACGGTGGATGGTGGACAGTAGGCAGTCGGCAGTCAGTAACTCGTAACTCGTAACCCTCAACTCAAAACCGGTGCCCTTCCTGCGGGCCGTGTCGCGTCGGGGTGAGGACTTCCGGGCCGTCTTCCGTCATCAAAATCGTGTGCTCGAACTGGGCGGAGAGCGCGCCGTCGGCGGTGCGGACCGTCCAGTTGTCGATCGGATCCTGCACCGTCTTCCACGTGCCGACGTTGAGCATCGGCTCGATGGTGAAGCACATGCCGGGGGTGATCACGTCGCGGTAGGTGCGGGTGTCGGGGTAGTGTGGGACCGAGGGGAGTTGATGGAACTCGGTGCCGATGCCGTGCCCCTGGTACTCGCGGACGATGTCGTAGTCGCGGTCGCGGGCGAAGCGGTAGATCGCCCGGCCGATGTCGATCACCCGGCCGTAGGGGACGATCGCGTGAATGCCCACGTAAAGCGCGTCGAACGTCACCTGCACCAGCCGCCGCGCTTCGTCGGAGACGCAGCCGATCATGAACGTCTCCGACTGGTCGCCGTGCCAGCCGTCGACGATGGTCGTCAGGTCGACGTTGACGATGTCCCCCTCGCGGAGCGCGGTGTCGTCGGGAATGCCGTGGCAGACGACGTCGTTGATGCTGGTGCAGATCGTCCGCGGATAGTCCTTGTATCCCAGGCAGGCCGGAATGTGGCCGTGATCGCGGGTGTACTCCTCGACGAGCCGATCGAGCCGCCCGGTGGTGACGCCGGCCTTCACGTGCGGGCGGATGAAGTCCATCACCTGCGCGTTGAAGCGGCCGGCGGCGCGCAGCATCTCGCGCTGCGGCTCGTCGTAGACGGGAATCTTCTTCCGGGACAGCAGCTTCTTCATCTTCACTGCGAAAAACTCCTGAATCGCCAACGCTCCCGATAACACACGCCGCCGCGCCACCGCCGCCTGCCTACTGCCTTCTGCCGCCTGCCTACTGCCGACTATCCCCCCGCTCACGCGGGAGGCTCGCCACTGACCACTGACAGCCGGGGCATTGTCGTGGCTGGATCGGCGGGAATCAACCGGCCACAATGACTGTCGCACAATTTCGCGTTCCGGTGAAGATGAAACCAGGAACGCCGGCGACCGGGGCGATTCGGCTCGCGGGCGTCATCCAGGCGAAAACCGATCGTTCTTCGCCGCGTGGGGGAAAAATGGTCGAACGGGCCGGGCGGGGCAAACGCCGCGGAAAGCTGCTGGGGAATCATCAACGCTGCTGGATCTGGGGCCGGCACGTCGTCCGCGAGACGCTGCGCGCCGGCCGCTGGACGCCGCTCGAACTTTGGCTGGCCGACCGATTGCCGGTCGCCGAACTCGACGAAGCCCGCCACCTCGCCGCGGCGCGCGGCTGCACCGTGACCGTGACCGTGACCGAGAGCGAACAGTTGACGAAGCGCTGCCGGTCGGCGGAGCATCAGGGATACGTCGCCCGGATGCCGCCGTTCCCTTACGATTCGCCCGACGACTTGCTCGCGCCGCGGCCGGGGACGCCGCTGTTCGTGGTGCTCGATCGAATTCAGGATCCGTTCAACTTCGGGGCGATCTTGCGTTGTGCCGACGCGCTGGGGGTCGATGGCGTGTTCGTCGACGCGACGGGGCAGGTGGAGGTTTCGAGCCAGGTGGCCCGCAGCTCGGCGGGGGCGGTGAATCATCTGCGGATCGCCGAAGCGGGTGATTTGCCCGGAGTGCTCGCGCGAATGCGCCGTGAAGGGATCGCCGTGGTCGCGGCCGATGCGGAGGCCGATCGCGAGGTGTTCGATTGCGACTTGCGTCGGCCGACGGCGATCGTGATCGGCAACGAAGGAACCGGCCTCCGCCCCGAGATTCTCGCGGAATGCGACGAGCGCGTGCGGATTCCGCAGCGCGGGCACGTCGCCTCATTGAACGCGGCGGTCTCGGCAGGGATACTGCTCTACGAGGCAGCCCGGCAACGCGCCGGCGTTCGATGAGATTGCGGAAATCGCCTGCCGCTTGCCGACTGCCGACTGCCGACTGCCGACTCCCCGCCACCCCCCCGCTCACGCGGGGGGCTCGCCACTCCTTCGGCAATCGCCGACTATCCACTGTCCGATGCCTCCCGTGCCTCTCCACCTCCGCAATCCTCACAGCGTTCTCGCCGCGATCGAGCGGCGGCCGCGGGCCGTCGTCGAAGTTCGGCTGGCCGCCCGCAATCCCGATGGCGCGTGGCGCGACGTGGCCGAACGAGCCGCGGCCGCCGGCGTGCCGGTGTCGCACGGCGTGCGTCGCGACGAAGCAAGTGGCCGGCGTCGATCGGCCGGCGTCCAGCGCGGCCGCCCATCGCCCCCCGCCGACGCGCCCGAAGGCCGCACCGGCGCCGGCGAGGCGATCGTCAAGGAGCACGAGGGCGTTTCGCTGGCGGAACTGTTCGCGGACGTCGATCCCGCGGCGACGGGCGGCCTGTGGCTCGCGCTCGATCACATTCAGGATCCGCACAACGTGGGGGCGATCTTCCGCACGGCGGCGTTCTTCGGCGTGAAGGGGATCGTCCTCACGCGGGACCGCTCGGCCCCGCTCAACGCGACCGTGTGCGACGTCGCCTCGGGAGGTGTCGAATACGTCCCCTTCGCGGTGGAGTCCAATCTCGCCCGCGCGCTCGACGTGGCGAAGGAGCGCGGGCTGTGGACGCTGGGCGCGGCGGAGGAAGCGGCGACCGACATCGACGACATTCCCCGCGAACGCCCGTGGCTGCTGGTCCTGGGGAACGAACAGCACGGCCTCCGCCGACTGACCCGCGAGAAATGCGACATGACCTGCCGCATCCCCAGCCGCGGACCGGTGGGTTCGTTGAACGTCTCGGTCGCGGCGGGCGTGCTGATGGCGTCGCTGATCATTTCGTCCAACCCTGAAAGGGTTGCATTCCAAAGCCCAGGGTCGCTCGCGAAGCGAGCGCACCCTGGGTAACCGGCCCCCCGAATCGAAAAAACCCTGTAAGGGTTTCACTCCGGCCGTCGTGACGCGGGGGTGAAACCCTTACAGGGTTTGCGCGCCGCGAGGGGCCCTAGCCCAGGGTGCGCTGCGCGACCCTGGACTTTGGAATGGCGCCCCGACAGGGTGCAACCGCCAGCAGGCCCAAGGCTCGCGTTCCAAAGCCCATCGCGGAACCGCCCACGAAGAACGTGGTCGGACGGATTGGCAATCCTTCCAACGGCGATCGAGCCTGTGGAAAGATCCGGCCTCCAACGACGTGGCGGCCAGTCCGTCGGATTGCCAATCCATCCTACGTCATCCCCGCGCAGTGCGTGCCCTCGCGCAGGCGGGGGCGGGAAACCAGTGCCTTCGCGCCACGCCATCAATCTTCTCTTGTCGCGTCGAAGCTCACTCGGACGGAATTCAATTCCGTCCTACGGCGTCGATCGCCGCGCGCGATGCGACCCGGACGCTGCGAGCGTCCGGGTCGCTGTGGCACGCACTGAACCCGTCTGTCCGAACTACACCGTCTCCGGCACGACGAACGGAGCGCGGTACTCGCGGCGGAAGAGTTCGTTCGCCTCCTTGTCGTTCTCGACCATCTCGGTCTCGGGGTCGCCTCTCTCCGCATCTGAATGTCGGGAACACTGATCTCCGCGCGGTTCGGCCTTCAACTTCCGAAGCGGGCCTGCTTGAATAGGGTCGCCGGGAACGACGTTCCCGCCGCCATCCCAGGATTCGCCCGCCTCGAAAGCCGCTCCCACTCTCATGCCACGCCCTTGCACGCTCCGCGAACTGAAGGCTTCCGGCTATCGCCCCGTCTCCGTCAAGGAAGAGATGCGGCGGAACCTGCTCCGCATGCTCCGCGCCGGCGAGCCGTTGTTTCCCGGCATCATCGGCTACGACGAAACGGTGCTGCCCCAAGTCGAGAACGCGATTCTCTCGCGGCACGACATGCTGTTCCTCGGACTGCGCGGGCAGGGGAAAACGCGGATGCTGCGGATGCTCACCGGCTTTCTCGACGAAGCGATCCCGATCGTCGCCGGCTCGGAGATCCACGACGACCCGCTCGCCCCGATCTCGAAGTACGCCCGCGACCTCGTCGCCGAGCGCGGGGACGACTGCCCGGTCGAGTGGATCGGCCGCGAGGCGCGCTATCACGAGAAACTCGCCACGCCGGACGTGACGATCGCCGATTTGATCGGCGAGGTCGATCTCGTCAAGCACGCGGAAGGCCGGCACCTGTCGAGCGAAGACGTGATGCACTTCGGGCTGATTCCGCGGAGCCATCGCGGCATCTTCTGCATGAACGAATTGCCGGATCTTGCTCCGAAAATTCAGGTGGGGCTGTTCAACGTGCTCGAAGAGCGGGACGTGCAGATCCGCGGGTTCCCGATTCGCCTGGGCCTCGACCTGTGCCTGGTGTTCAGTGCGAACCCGGAGGACTACACGAACCGCGGGCGGATCGTCACGCCGCTGAAGGACCGCATCGGCTCGGTGGTCCGCACGCATTATCCGCTGGAGCGCAGGCTGGGCATCCGCATCACCGACGAAAACGCCTGGACGGATCGCGGCGACACGGTGGAACTGGCGGTCCCGGAGTTCATGAAGGAGATCGTCGAAGAGACGTCGCGCTTGGCGCGGACCAGTCCGCACGTGAATCAATCTTCGGGCGTGAGCGTGCGGATGTCGATCGCCAACTACGAGAACATGCTCTCGAATGCCGAGCGGCGGAGCGTCCGCGCGGGTGAAACGCGGGCGGTCCCCCGCATCAGCGATCTCGCGTACCTCGCCGCGAGCGCGCGGGGCAAACTGGAGTTGAACCTCACCGAAGACGCCGGCGAGGAAGACCAGTTGATCGCGCGCATTCTGGAAGAGGCGGTGAAGAGCGTGTTCGATCAATCGTTCTCGCCGAAGCAGTTTCGCAACGTCGTCGAGCACTTCGAAGACGGTCGGACGTTCGAAGTCGGCGACGCGGTTCCCGCGGAGGAATACGCCGCACGGATCGCGGCGATTCGCGACTTCGAGGCGCAGGTCGCGTCGGCGGCGGGCGAACTCGCGCCGGAACTGGCCGGCGGTTCTTTCGCACCACACCTGCGGGCGGCGGTCGCGGAGTTGATTCTGGAGGGACTGCATTGCCACAATCGTCTCAACAAGCGGCAGGCCGCGGCGGGGATGTCGTACCGGAAGTGACGTCGCCAACGTCCCGATCGGGGAAAAAGTGTCGTGACCTTGCGGCGCTTTCGCCGAACGAGTAGGTGTAGTTGCCTAGGGGAACGGTGAAAAAGACGAGACTCGACCGGAATTCGGATTGACTGGCGAGGGAAGGATGTCGAAAGTGATGGTGGTGTGCATGGCAAGGAAATGGGGGCCGCCATGACGAGCCTTCCCGATCCGCGCGGAACCCACGGCGCCCGGCCTCTCCTGACGCCGGAATACGGCGCCGTCCTTCCGCTGCACACGCTGACCTCGCCGGTCGCGCTGTTGGATGGCCGCGGGGTGATCCGCGCGAGGAACCCGGCTTGGGACGGGAGCCCCCGTCGCCGGTTCTTTCTGGGCGAGAGCGCCGAAATCGGTACGAACTATCTCGAATTGTTCGGCACGACGGTGGGGGACATCGCCGCCGATTTCCTCACGCGGATGTCGGCCGGCGTGTCGCGGGTGATCGGCGGCCACGCGGATGACTACGCGCAGTTCTACCTCGCCCGAACCCCCGAGGGAGAGCGTTGGTTTCACTTTCAAGCGGTCGCGCTGACGTCCGACGCGCCCGCGCGAGTGCTCGTCGGGCACGAAGTGGTGACGATCTCGACCTCGAACGAAGACGTCGCCGCCCCCGCCGGCGTGTCGCTGCCGGAACCGGATGGGGCCACGACGTCGATTCCCGCGGCAGGCGAACGGCACGACACGCTCGACCGGCTCACGCGCGAAACGCTGCGCGTGTTGCGGAGCACCTGCCTCGAGGCGATCGAGTCGATCACCGACACGCTGGAACTCGTCGCGCAGCAGTCGGCTCGATTGCCGAAAACCGCCCGCGAGCGCGCCGGGCGCAACGACGCGCGCCTCAAGCGGGACATGCCCAAAATCCTGCACCTGCTGAGCGTTCTGGACGCGTTCCTTCCGAAGGGGGATCAGCGATCGGGCGATCGGGAGGAATGATCGTCCGGCCCTCGCGGACGGCGACCGCTCTCTCGATCTTCCGGATTGTCGGCTGAAGGCTCGACGCTCCGCGGATGGGATGCGTCCGTTTCCGATCTCTCCTCCCGCGAGGCCGACCCGGGGGAAATTCGAGTTCCCGCGAACAGATCCAACGGAAACCGGTCGTCTTCCTCCAGCCCGAACAGCGTGCGGGCGCCCGGCCGCGTGAGCACGATCACGGTGAATATTCCCAAACCGTCCCGAAGGGGACGAACGCGCAAGCGATGGCGGCCACGATCAGGCAGAACACGTAGCTTTCCCGTCGCGCGAGCCGTCGCCCCGCGACGCCCAGCAGCACGGCGAGCGCCCAGCCGCCCAGCACGAACCCCGCCGAGCCGACCGTCAGCACCCACCCCAGCACCTGCAACAGGACTCCGCCGTTGCCGTTCAATCGCTCGGTGAGAATGGCCACTCCCAGCAGAAAATGGACGACGGGAAACACCGTCGCCGCGACCGAAACGGCAGCGAGAAGGAAGTGAAATCGCGACAGCAATCCGAGGTATTGGGACAACTGCTTGAGATGTTCGCGGCTCGCTTCGACCATCGGGGAAACCCCATCGTCGAGCCCGGCCGTCGTCTTCGACATACGCCGCGCGAGGGCCCGTCGCCCGGCGTCCGGGAAACCTCGGCGGGGCGGACATTCCGGATGACCGCCCGCTGTTCCCGCATCCAGTTTACAATTTCGCGACCGGGAATGCCCGCGAATTTCTCGCAGCGCGGCGAAGCCGCAACCGAATTTTCGTCGAAGTGGTGACGGAAAGACGACCGGTCCGCGCGATCGCTCCGGTTGAATCCCCCCGCCCGCCGGATTACGATGACCCACATGACCATCGACTGGGAACCGTTGCGGGAGATCTTCGCCGCGCACCAGCGTTTCACGCTGTCCAGTCACGTGCGGCCCGACGCCGACGCCCTCGGTTCCGAACTCGCCCTCGCGCGGATGCTCGAATCCCAGGGAAAGTCGGTGCGAATCGTCAATCCCTCCGAAGCGCCGGCCAGCCTCGCGTTTCTCGATCCCGAGGGCCGCGTGCTGAAGTTCGGCCAGGGGATCTCGGCGGACGAACTGCGGGACAGCGACGTCCACGTCATCCTCGACACCAGCGCCTGGTCGCAGCTTCAAGGATTGGGCAACGCGATTCGCGAGTCGGCGGCGCTCAAGGTCGTCATCGATCACCACGTCAGTTCCGACGATTTGGGGGCGATCGAGTTCAAGGACACGCGGTCCGAGGCGACCGGCGCCCTGGTCCTCCAACTGGCCGAGTCGCTGGGCCTGCCGATCGACGCCGAGATCGCCCGCTTTCTGTTCTGCGCGATCGCGACCGATACCGGCTGGTTCCGCTTTCCCTCGACGACGAGCGACACGATGCGGGCCGCCGCCCGGCTGATGGACGCCGGCGCGGAGCCGCACCTCATCTATCGCGACCTCTACGAGCAGCGGCCGCCGGCGCGATTGCGGCTCGCGGGCCGCGTGCTGAGCCGCGTCGAACTCGCGAACGACGGGCGGATCGCCTACACGTGGGTGGAGTGGCAGGACTTCGTCGAGACCGGCGCCCGCCCGGTCGACACCGAGGACCTCGTCAACGAATGCCTGATGATCGCCGGCACGCAGGTCGCGTTCATCGCGGTCGAGCAAATGGACCGGCGGATCAAGGTCAGCCTCCGCAGCCGGACCGACATCGACGTCGCCGCGATCGCCGAGAAATTCGGCGGCGGAGGCCACCAGAAGGCCGCCGGGGCGATTCTTCCCGGCCCGCCCGAAGCCGCCATCCGCACACTGCTCGCGGCGATCGAGTCGGCCCTGCCGAACGCGTGAATCGTCCCCGTTCGAAACCGATCGCTGCCGGAAAAGATGGCCCGCTATTACAGGTACAAGTCGCTCGCCGACGTCGAGGCCGATGCCGCGGCGCTGGGGCATTCGCTGTCGCTTTCCGACGATTTCTCCGTTCTGTTCGAACCGGTCGCGGTCGGGCCTCGTTCCGCCGGAAATCGGCTTGCCGTGCAGCCGATGGAAGGTTGCGACGGCACGCTCGAAGGGCATCCCGACGAATTGACATACCGCCGTTATCGCCGCTTCGGCGCCGGCGGGGCGAAGATCATCTGGGGGGAGGCGACGGCGATCGTCGAAGAGGGGCGGATGAACCCCCGCCAGTTGTGGCTGTACGAGGCGACCGCTCCCTCCATCGAGAAGATGCTCGCCGATTGCCGGGCCGCGCATCGCGAGGAGTTCGGCGACGACGGCGATCTGCTCGTCGGGCTGCAACTCACGCATTCGGGACGCTATAGCTACCGCAAGCCGCTGATCGCCACGCACGATCCCATTCTCGATCCGCTGATCGTCGATAAATCGACCGGCCGCCGGCTCGATGCGTCGTACCCGCCGCTGTCGGACGACGACCTGAAGCGGATCGAAGACGCCTACGTCGCCGCCGCCGGCTGGTGCGCGAAGATCGGCTGCGACTTCATCGACATCAAGCAGTGCCACCGCTACCTGCTGTCGGAACTGCTGGCGGCGAAGAATCGCCCGGGCGATTATGGCGGCAGTCTCGAAAACCGCACGCGGCTCGTGCGGAACGTGATCGGCCGGATTCGCGCCGAGCATCCGCAATTGATTCTCGCCACGCGAATGAACGCCTACGACGGCATTCCCTATCGCGGCCAGGGAGAAGAGTTCATCGGCGCGCCGTGCCCGCACGAGTTGCCTTTGGTCGCGGCCTTCGGCGTCGATCCGCGGGATCATCTCCGCGAGGATCCGCGCGAGCCGATTCAGGTCGCGCAGTGGCTGCGCGACTGGGGCGTTTCGCTCATCAACATCTCCGCGGGCAACCCCTATGGGAACCCGCATGTGCTGCGTCCCGCGGAGTTCCCGCCGACCGACGGCTATCACGCGCCGGAACATCCACTGCTCGGCGTGCTGCGGCATTTTCGTTTGGCCGAGGCGATCCAGCGGGCGGTGCCCGAGATTCCCGTGATGGGGAGCGGCTACAGTTGGCTGCAGGACTTCGCACTCCACGCGGGAGCGGCGAACGTCGCGGCCGGTCGCGTGGCGATCGTCGGCATGGGCCGCGCGACCCTCTCGCAACCCGATTTCGCGAAGCAGCTTCGCGAGCATGGCCAGATGGAACGCAAGCGCGTCTGCCGCACGTTCTCGTACTGCACCAACCTGATGCGAACGAAGAACCACCCGCTGGGCCAGTACGCGACCGGTTGCCCGCCGTTCGACAAGGAAGTGTACGGCCCGCTGTGGAAGGAGGCGGAGCCGAAGTTGGAGGAGCAACGGAAGGCGGCGGAGCGCGGGGAATGACGAACGTCGAAGCTCGAATGACAGTCGTACGTCGTCCAGATCGAATTTGGATGAGGCACTACTTCGCCGGCTCGACCACCACCCGGCTGGTGACTTTCACCTTCTGGTCGACCTTCTGGCCGCCCAGGTCGAGGCTCATCACCATGTCGACCTTGCTGTCCGCTTCGACGAGGCGGCCGGCTTCCACGTCGAACCAGGTCTTGCCGTCCCCTTCGAGGCTCTTGATCTCGAGTTGCGGTTCGTCTTCCCCTTCCTCGTCGTCCTTCACGTCGGCCGGCGCCGGGGACGCGTCGCCGAGCGAGAACTTGGTGTCGATGCGGGCGAGCTTCCGGCCGCCGCGGTCTTCGATTCCGTAATAGGTCGAGTCGATCTTCATCCCCGCCCGAGTGCCGGGCACCGACATGTCGATCGTTTCGGACCACTTGGTCCCGGGGGCGACCGCCTTGTCGGGCAACCCGCCGATCTGCTCGAACATCTGCTTCAGCGAATCTTCGGACAGCCCGCCGCCGAACCCCGCCCCCGCCGCCTGCATCTTCTTCCGCACCTCCGGGTCAATTTGGATGTCGTCGATCTTCCCGCGGGCGTCCATCGTCTGCGTGATCTTGGCGCCGATCAGCGGCTGAATCGCCTGGGCCAACGCCTGTCCGGCCGGGTCGGCCTGGTCCGGAGTCGCCGAGTCGAACTTCATCGACTGGTTGGCCATCGTCATGTCCATCTTCACGCGGTCGACGGTCTGCGTCATTTTCGCCTTGCCGTCGCTCGCGACCTCGTCGACGTTCCAGCCCATGTTCATTTCCATGTCCAGATCCATCTTGAAGGGCTGCCCGCCGACGTTCATCTCCATGTTCATCTTCTGCGTCTGGGTCAGCTTGAATTTCTGAGCCGCTTCGAGCTTCCAGCGCATCAGCGGCTGCTCGGCGGCCGCGTCCACCCTGTCTTGCGCGGTCGCGCGCTCCACCGCACCGAGCAGCGCTGCCGCCGCGACGCACGCGAACCACGACCAACGAACGAATTGCCTCATCGTCCTCTCCTCCGGCTTGAAATTCCCATCGAGCGAATCCGCGATTCGCTTCACGCCACGTGCGATGCCGGGAGAAGCCGCGACGGCGGCTCTTCGACGGTTGATTCCGACACCCACGGATTCGGACCCTTTCGCAGCCGTCAGCTTACACGGTTGCCCGCCTTCGATGCCAAGGATTTTTCCGAAAAGTTCCATCGGGAGCGTCATTCCGGCGCCGGCAGGAGCGACCACGGATCGAGCCAGCCGGCGGGATCGGCGGGCCACTCCGCCCCGTCGTCCAAGACCGAGGCCAGTTCCCACGGACCGGGAACGAACTCCCCGATCCCGGCGACCAGCGCCAACGCGCCGGCTCTCCGCCCGCTCGACGCGCTCCGGCCGCCGGTCGCCTCCGGGGCGGTCGTCGCGGCGATCCGCGACTCGCTCGGCGCGACGACCGCGTTCGCCGCTTCGCCTTCCGAAACGCTCCGCATGGAGGAGGCGACATTCGGCGGTCGTCGCGTCGGCGTCGGCAACATGAGCGCGGCGGCGGCGAGAAGCAACGCCAGCAGGGCGACCGCGATCGCTCCCGTCCCGCCGGGGGGGGACGGCGGCGGTCCATCGGCCGCGCCGCGAGCGAGCGCCGACGACAGCGGCCGGATCTTCGCGGCGGCGAGCACGTCGTCGGCGAGATTCACGTTCGGCACGCGGGACCGCCAGCGGACGACCGCCGTGTCGAGCAGCAGTCGATCTTCCCACATTCGCCGGCATCGCGCGCACGCGGCGGCGTGCCGTTCCAGCCGCGGGGGCAAATCGCCGCGGCCGTGCTTCACAGACCGCAACTCACGTGCGAACGTCGTGCATTTCATGGCGGACTCCGTGGACGATCCCCCGGCGTTGAAGCTGATCGGCGAGTTCGCGGCGTGCGCGGTGCAACCACGTCTTGATGGTGCCCGCGGGATGTCCCATGATCCTGCCGATCCGGGCGCAGCTCAACTCTCCCTGATGAAACAGAACGAAACACTGGCGGTGGTCTTCCCGCAGGCGGCCGAGCGCCCGTTCGAGTTCCTCGCCGAGATCGGTCGATGCGTCCCACGGCGGCCCGCTCGGCGGGTCGTCGAGCAGGGCGGCGGCGGACGGGCGGCTCATCCGCCGGCGAATCGCGGTGCGACAGCGGTTGGCGGCGATCATCATCAGCCAGGGCTTGAGCGGCCGACCGGGCTGCCAGCAGGACAACCCGCGAAAGGCCCGCAGAAAGACTTCCTGGGAAGTGTCTTCCGCATCCTGCCGATGGCGGAGCATGCGACAGCACAACCCGAACACCGGACCCTGAAAGCGCTCGACGAAGAGCCGCAACGCGGCTTCATCGCCGGCGAGGCAGCGGCGCACGAGGACTCCGTCGTCGGTCACGGCTTCGATCACATTCCCCGGGAACGAGAGGCGTCCGAGATTCCTTGCGGCGCCTCCTCGATATTCTACCCGCGCATCCGCCGGTCGGTTTCGAAGAATCCGCCGCAGCCGCCGCGCTTGCCGAAGTTCGCATTGCCGTAGGACGTAGTCGGCTTCGAACTTGTGGGTCGATCGGAAGTCTTGCGACTTCCGCTACGAGATCGAAGTCAGGCTGTTAGGAAGCGGCGGGAATTTGATCTACCGCGGCGCGAATAGTAGAGGGGGTGGCTGGGGTCGAAGCGAAGCGCAGCCCCCAGCGATGCGCCGACACGCTCTCCATCCACTGGGGGCGATCCGCCGATGCGGGTCGACGAGCGTGGACGCCCTCTCCCGGCAGATCGACCCCAGCCACCCCACCGGTAGTTCATTTCGCCGCCGCTGCCTTACGGCGCTTCGGTGGAGCCGGCGCCATGCACGCATTCCCGGGCGAATTGCCGTGCCCCGCGCCAAGCGTGCCGCAGGGTGAACAACCGGGCCTCGATCTGATCTCCGGTGAAATACTTGCCGCTTTCGCTCGGCGGCAATCCGGCGATGGCCAGCGTGAGCGGCAATAACTCCACGAACTCGCGATAGCGGTTCTGCGTTTTCGGGTCCCCGGCGTCGGCCACGGTGAAGTCCTTCTTACGAGGTGGGGCGGCGATGGCGGAACTGGCGGATGATCGCCGCCGCCTGATCCGAAGGATTCTCTTCCGCCGTCATCTCTCCGGATTGTCCCTCGGCCGGCTTGGAAACGGAAGGCTTCAGGCCGGTGGTCGAGGGATCCGGCAATCGAACGGGAAGCGCCGCGAACCCGCCCGTCGGCCGGGAAAGCTTCTCGGCGGACGTTCCGGCTGGCGAACCGACGGGTTGGGGCTGAGGGCGCGGGGCCGTCGTCGGCGCGGCTGGGGCCACGAACTCCGGCTGGACCACGAATTCCTGGTCGGCCGCCTGTTGGAGAATGTCCCGCATCCCGTCGTCGCCCGATGGCGCCGGAGCCTGCGCCGGTGGGGCGTTGATGATCGTCGTCTCGTGACCCGCCGAACGCGATGCGGGCAGGGCGACCGACGTTTCCATCGCGGAGAACGACACCGTGTCCCCCGCGGCCTGATCGCCCGGTTCGGCGGTCGTCGGTTGGGGCGAGGGCTGTTCCAGCCGCACTTCGAATTCCAAACTCCCCACGCGGACGCGGTCTTCCGCTTGCAGAAGCACTTGCCCGCGGATTCGTTCGCCGTTGACGAACGTGCCGTTCGTGCTTCCCAAGTCGCGGACCCGCAGCACGTACTCGTCGATCGCGAACGCGCAGTGGTGCCGGCTGACGAGTTCGCTCTTGGGGCGCAGCTGACAGTCCGGCTCGCGGCCAATCAGGAACTTGCCGGGTTTCAAGCGGATCACGTGTCCGGCCTGCGCTCCGCCGATCACCTTCAATTCGGCCTGCAGCATGGAACTGATTACTCCGTCCTGCGACGTGTACGATCAAGCGACGGCGATGACCGAATCGTTCGTCATCGCGTGGGACGCACTGAGGAATCGCCGGAGATTCGCCCGGCGAAGAGGAAGGGCGGAGAGCCCGAGAGCACCGGAAGGCGATCGCCTCGGCACCCTCTCGTATTGATTATACCCGACGCCGAAACGGAGAGTTCGTGAGAATGAAGTGCGAGAAAAAATATCGAACCCGTCTCGTTCCACTTCACGCTAGCAACGCCGTCGCCCCCTGTCAATGACGGCATCCGGAGTTTCACGGATGTCGGTAGGTGTTTTCACCTATTCCAACAGCCCGCAGGGGGCTGAAATCGAGTATCCTTCCGAACAGAAAATCGTTCGCGCATGATGCGAATCAACCTTCGGCGCAGCGAAAAAACGGGCGCCGGCGTGGAGGCCGGCGCCCGTGAGGCGCGGAAGGCGAATTTTTTTCGAACCCGATCAGCGACCGATCAGCGACCGATCAGCGACCGAGACGCCGGGGCGGACGATTTCCGGTCCCTCCGACGTCGAAGGCCGCCGGGCGGTCCACTGACCGACGCGGACGATCGAGGGCACGCTCCGCGGCGTTTCGCCGGAAGCGGTCGGCTCGGTCGTGGGCTCGAACCGCGCCGCCGCGGCGCCGGTCACCGGTCGGGCGGCGTGATGGTTCCGCGCGCCGCCAGGCGACGCGGCGCGGCGATTGTCGTCCAAGCCGTGATCGTGGTCGTGATCGCCGGGCAGTCTCGTCGATTCGCGCTCCACGGGCCGGTCGAAAGGCCGGTCGAACGACGTGGGATCCACTCGGTTCGGCCGGGGAGCGTCGGGAGCGGGTGCCTCACGGTTGCGGAAGCGATCGTCGGACGCGTCCGCGCGGCGCGGAATCCGCTCGCCGCTCACCGGGTCGGGCTGTGGGGCGAGCGCGCTGCGGGTCGGCGCGGCGCCGTACACCAGCCCGCCGGCCGGCACGCCATAGGCGAGCGCCGTGCCGATCGGCACGGTGCGCATCACGGTCACCGGCTGCATCGCCACGACCTGTTCATCGACGTACCGCACGGTGTTGACGGCGACCTTCCGGGTGGTGGTGTGAGCGACCATCCGGGTGACGTTGTAGGTGACCTGCCGCACGCCGTGCTTCGCCACCCGATGCCGCACCGGGACCGTCTGCGTGACGACGTTCGGCACGTATTCGCGATGGGCGATCGCGTCGGGCGTGAACGAGGCGCGAACCGAGTAAGCGGTCCGGTTCAGCCAGCCGCCGAGTCCCGGACGATTGTCGTAGTCGCAGGGCGACATCTTGCAGATCGGCGTGTAGCGGGTGACCCATCCGCCGACGTCGCGGCAGACGGTGCGGCACTCGATCACGTCTTCGTAGGTGCAGGTGGGCACGTTGACCGTGCACTGCTCGACGACCGGACGGTACTCGGTGCAGGGCTGATCGACGTAGGCCGTCTCGCAGACCGGTCGGCGGACGGTTTGCCGCACCTCGCGGTATTCGGTGACCGGCACGGTCTGATAGCAGGCGACCGGCTGGGCACAGACCGGCGCGCAGGCGGGACCGCACGCGGCCGGTGTCGCGACACAGGCGTTGCACGGGTCGACGGGACCCCAATGCGCCGACGCGATCCCCCCGGTCGCGTACAGCACGAGGATCCCGCAGACGGAGAGCGGGCGGAGCATGCGGGTGAACATGGGCACCTTCCTGCAGTAACGAATTGGGGAGCGGGTGAGAGTCGGAGATCGACGGGAACGCGGAGCGGGCAACCTGTTGTCGGGGAGGTCCGGCGTCCGTCGCACGGGCGGGGTTGTAGGAAAATCGAAAATTGGGGTCAAGACGAACCCCGCTCGCGGCCGATAAGGGGGCCTCCGCCGCGAGGAATCGAGCCTTCCGCCGCTCGAACCGCCGGTTCTCGAACCGCCTTGGACGCCGGAGGCGCCCGCCTCACTTCACGCACACCGCGAACGCGACCGGGGAATTCTCCAGGAAACTCGACCAGAACTCGGCCGGCGCGTGATTCGCCGCCTCGGGAGCGAGTCGCGGCGGGCGCCAGTCGATCTCGCGAAACCCCGCCGAGCGCAAGGCTTCTTCGTGGATCGCCCCGTCGAGGTGGTAGTTCTCGATGGAGAACGGGCCGTCGTCGAGGTGGAAGGTCCAGGTGATCGGCGTTCCCTCGCGCCATTCGCCGGCCGGCGCGGTCTCGAAACCGTACTTACGGAACGAGGGCGCGGCTGGAAAGTTCAGGAAGGGACTGCAATTCACGGTGACGAACCGCCCGCCGGGACGCAAGCAGCGGGCGATGCCCGCGCACATCGCCCGCAATTCGCTGCGGTCGCGGGCGTAGTTCAACAGATACGCGGCGAACACGAGGTCGCACTCGTCCGCGAGCGACAGGTTCCGGGCGTCGCCCACGAGGTATTCGATTCCCAACCGGTCCCGCGCCTCTTGCCCGCGGGCCAGGTCGATCATCCCTTCCGAAATGTCGACGCCGGTGACCCGCCTCGCGCCTCGCGCGCGAAGCATCCGCGTGTAGAAGCCTTCTCCGCAAGCCACGTCGAGCACCGATGTTTCGGCCGGATCGCCGACGAGTTCCATCAAGGTGAACGCTTCGATGAACTCTCGCCAGGGCTGAAGTTTGGCCCGCTGATACTGCTCGGCGATGCCGTCGTAGTCGGTGGTCATGATCGCAAATCGATGCGACGAAACGATGATCCGCAGCGAGCCGCCGCTACAGCGTGCGCAGGTACGCGATCAAGTCGCGGAGTTGCTCGGCCGTCAGTTCGCCGTTGCCGGTGACTTTTTCCGGGGCGTGGTCGCCGGCGAGCACTTCCTCCAGCGTCCGCGCGCGGCCGTCGTGCAGCAAACGGTGCTTGCGGTGCACGCCGACGAGCGACGGCGTGTTGAAGCCGCGGTAGCGGTCGCGGCGTTCCTCGATGCCCACGTCGTGAATCGCGCCGTCGGTGAAGTGCGGGCCGTCGTGACACGCCGCGCAACCGGCGACGTTCCCCTCGAAGACCGCTTTGCCGCGCCGCGCCGCCGCGCCGAGTTCGCCGTCGGCGCTTCGATGCGGATTCCGCGGCCGCTCGAGCGACGCCAGGAACGCGCGGAGATCGGCCACGTCGCGGGCGCTCGGCGGCGGCGCCTGCATCGTGTCGATCATCGACTTTTCCAGGGTCGCGTCGAGTTCCTTCTGCCAGCCGTGCCACGTGTAGGGAGCGGTGTGCTCCAGATCGAACAGCGGCAGCACGGTCTTGAAGGTGAAGCTGCTGCCGTCGTTCTGCGTGTCCATCGGCTCGACGTTCCCGCCCCCTTCGTCGTGGCAAGAATGGCAACTGTACCACTGGTCGAGACTGCGGCGGGCATCGTAAAAGATCGCCTCGCCCCGCCGCGCCGAAGAAGGCTCCCGCGGTCCGCCAAGCGCCATCGTCCGCACGACCTGGCGCGCGTCGAGGTCCACGACCTGCACCGAGTTATCGAGATAGTTCGCGACGTAGACGGTGCGGCCGTCCTTCGCGATGACCAGCCCCATCGGCCGGCCGCCTGTCGGGATGCGGAAGAAGCGGTCCTTGTCCGCGAGCAATTCGGGGTCGATGTGGTCGCCCGGTCCGCCGTAATCCATGAACGGCAAGTCGGGCAGCCGGAACACCAGCAACTCGCGCGTTCCCGACGACGAGACCACCACGCGGCCGCCGTCCCCGGTGATGTCGATCCCGTGCGGATCGGCAACCGCCTTGCCCTGCGGATCGAGGGCGATCGCCTCCCGGCGCACCTTTTCGTCGAGCCGGACGCGCGCGACGCGGCTGGCGAGCACCCATCCGCGCTGGATGTTCGATCGCGAGATCGGGTTGTTGCCGTAGATCATCCACGGAAAATAGACGTGCCCGCCGTCGTCGGCGACGCGCAGCCGGCCGATGTTGATGCCGCCGAAGCGCTCGACGAAATCCTGCTTTCGCGCGGCGAGATCGACGACGGTGACGCCGCGATCGGCGCTCGTGCCGACCGCGAGCCGAGTCCCGTCCGGCGAGACCGCGAGATAGCGCGGGAAGCGGCCGACCGCGATGTGGTCGATCACTTCGCGACCCGGCACGTCGATCACCGCGACGCGATCGGCGAGCGACTCGGCGACGTACGCCGCGCGGCCGTCGGGAGAGACGGCGAGCCCCCACGGCTCGAAGCTCACCGGCACCGCGGCGCGTTTCGTCAAGCGTTTTTCGACGACTTCGAGGAACACCAGTTCGCCCGCGCGGCTGGCGGTCACTAGGACGGTGCGGCCGTCGGGGCACAGCGCGAGATCGACCGGATCGGCGCCGACCGCGACTTCATCGAGAACCGTTCCGTCGGGCAGCGACACCAGCGAGCACGTCCCCGCGGTCCGATTGGCGGTGACGAGCCACGATTCGTCCGCCGCGAGCACGAGGTGCACGGGCGAGCGGTTCGGTTCGTTCGCCGGGACCGCCTCGCGCGCGCGCCGCTCGCCGTGAGCGAGGGGGGCGTCGCGCGTCTCGGCATTCGTCTCGGCACTCGTCTCGGCGGCGGACGAGTCGAAACGAGCGGATGCCGCGAACGCGACGGCGGCCGCCGCTCCACAGATCAGGCAGAAGAGACGCGTCGGCATGATCGCCTCGAATCCAGAGTCCTCGCGCGGTCGATTCTCGTGCCAGTGTGGCGACCGCCCGTTTGAGCCGCAAGCGAGGGGACGCGACCACGCTCGCCGATTCGCTTTGAGCGAAGGGGGGGGGGGGGGGGGGGGGGGGGGGGGGGGG
>JBBDNT010000093.1:0-8324 GCA_040877445.1 Planctomycetaceae bacterium | reverse complement strand
CCCCCCCCCCCCCCCCCCCACCCCTCCCCGTTCGAACCAACCCCAATCCCCGCGATTCCGATTTCGACATTCGTTCCGCCCCGGTGTATGATGCGCGGGGAGTAACCGCCGTCACGTTCCGGAACGCCTACGGGAGGCAGGCCGTGCATGCCCTGAAACGAGCGTCGTGCTGGACGTTGCTGGCCATGCTGGCGACGATCGTCTGTTCGCCGCGAATGCTGTTCGCCCAGCAGGCCGCCGGGCAGATCACCGCGAAAGAGGTGCTCCAGGCGATCGAGCGCGGGCGGGACTATCTACTCGGCCAGCAGCGCCGCGACGGGTCATGGGACAGCATGTATGCCCGATATCCTCTGGGGACGACCGCGCTCGTCACGCTGGCGCTGCTCAACACGGGGTTGACCCCCCGCGATCCCGACGTCGCCCGCGCGCTCGATCATCTCCGCAGCCGCGCCAACGATTCCGAGACGACCTACGAAGTCTCGCTGCTCTGCTCGGTGTTCGCCGCCGCCCGCGACGGCCAGACCGACCGCGTGCGGCTGGGGCTGCTCGTCCGCAAGCTGGAAAGCGGGCAAATTCGCCGCGGCGACGCGAAAGGTGCCTGGGGCTACGAAACGACCAAATCCGACGGCCTGTGGCACGATCGCAGCAACACGCAGTTCGCCTTGCTGGGATTGCGCGACGCCGCCGTCGCCGGCGTCCCCGTCAACCGCGAAACCTGGGAGGCCGCTCGCGAGCATTGGCAGCGCGCTCAATCCAACGACGGCGGGTGGGGCTACAGCGGACTCGGCGGACGAAGCATCGGCAGCATGACCGTCGCCGGCATCGCCTCGCTCACCATCATCAAGTCGATGCTCGTCGACGACGCCCAGGACATCACTCCCGACGGCAAGCCGGTCTGCTGCGGCGACGACGAAGCCGATGAGCATCTGGCCCGCGGGCTCGCCTGGCTCGAGAAGAACTTCAGCGTCGGCAGCAATCCCAATTATTCGAATTGGCCGCTGTACTACCTTTACGGACTCGAGCGGGCCGGCCGGCTCTCCGGGAAGCGATTCTTCGGCCAGCACGATTGGTACCGCGAAGGGGCCGAGTTCCTCGTCCGCCGGGCACGCAACCCCGCCAACGGCACCTGGGAAGAGGGGGACCGGCTGATCGGCACGAGCTACGCCCTGTTGTTCCTGTCGAAGGGGTTGTCCCCGGTCCTCATCAGCAAGCTGCAATACCCGGGACCGAACGAAGCCGCGGCCGATTCATGGAACGCCCAGCCGGACGACGTCCGCAATCTCACCGAGCACATCACCGCGCTCCCCAAGTGGCCGCACCTGATGAGCACGCAGACGGTCGACCTCTCGAAGCTGCCCGTGGAAGGCGGGGCCGACGTGCTGCTGCAATCGAAGATCCTCTACATCAGCGGGACCGCCGCGCCGATCGTCACCGATGCGCAGGTGAAGGTGCTCCGCGAGTATCTCGACGCGGGGGGATACATTCTCGCGGCGGCCACCTGCCAGGAACAGGCGGCCGACTTCGATCGCGGCTTCCGCCGGTTGATCGCGCGAATCTACGATGGCGAGCAGGCGGAATTGAAACTCCTTCCCGCCACGCACGCGGTCTATCGCAGCGAGTATCCGCTGGAGCGCGGCGACGAGACGATCGGCCTGTGGGGGGTCGATTTCGGTTGCCGCAGCCCGATCATCTACGTTCCCCCGCAGGCCCCGCTCGACCTCGCCTGCCTGTGGAGCAAGTGGACGTACCACGATCCGCCAGGGCGCGACGCCCGGCTGGTCGCGATGATCCGCAAGGCGATGTGGGCGGGAGTGAACATCGTCGCCTACGCGACCGGCCGCGAGCCGCCGGTCAAATTGCAGGATCCGCGACCCGACCGCGGCGAAGGGGAAGCGGCGATCGAGCGCGGGTTGCTGCAAGTCGCCCGCGTGCGTCACGGCGGCGGATGGGACACCGCCCCCCGCGCGCTCTCGAACCTGCTCAAGGCGCTGAACGAAGCGGTGGGACTCGCCGCGTCCACCAACGCGAAGAACGTCGCCTTCGCCGATCGCGATCTATACAAGTACCCGGTCGTCTACATGCACGGGAGAAATTCCTTCCAGCTTTCGCCCGAGGATCGCGAGCAACTGAAGAAGTACGCCGAGCGCGGCGGCGTGCTGTTCGCCGACGCCTGCTGCGGGGCGCGGCCCTTCGACGAAAGCTTCCGTGCCGAGATCGAAGCGGCGTTCGGCGCGAAACTGGAACGCATTCCCGCCGATCACGAACTCTTCAGCGAGAGGATCGGCTACTCGCTGCGGACGGTGAAGCGCCGCAGCGCCGCGGCGGCGAACCCGGACGAACCGATCGACACGACCGTCAGCGACGTCGAGCCGTTCCTGGAAGGCATCCGCATCGACGCGCGGTACGCCGTGATCTACAGCAAGTACGACATCAGTTGCGCGCTCGAGCACCAGGCGTCGTCGGCTTGCCCGGGATACGAATCGGAAGACGCCTTCCGCATCGCGATCAACGTGATCTTGTACGCGATGCTGCAAGACGTGGGCGCCGCGCGCTGACCACTTCGCTGAAAATCCGCATCCGCTTGCGGTTTCGCGGCGCGGCAAGCGGAACATTCGACGCAAAGCCGCAAAGACCGCAAAGGCTCGCAAAGAAGTACGAAGCGAGCCTCCCGCGTCAGCGGGGGGAGTCCGGCGGTTGGTCAAGGCGGCCGGGTGCAGCGAGATATTCCGCCGGGACGATCCCGCGATACGCCCCGCGCCACGCGTCGACGTGAATGGCGGCGATCGCCGGCGCATCGGCCGGTGTCGCCTGTCGCACGATCATGTCGATGCCTTCGAATCGGTATTGGAATCGTCCGGCGGAAGCCCCCGCGTGGTCGGAGGTTGTGAATCTTTCGATTTTCGATCGTCGTCCGCATCGTCATCATTCCCGCGAAGGCGGGAATCCAGTCGGTGCGCGGACGGCGATCACATCGGTGGCCGCCTTGGCGATTGCTGGATTCCCGCCTGCGCGGGAATGACGGAATCGCGCCTGCGCGGGAATGAAGGTAAGGAGTCTGCGGCGGAGTCGAACTCATCGCCCCGAGCTACGGAAACGACATCTCTTCGCCGCCGGCCGGTGTCGCGAGCGCTTCGAGAACTTCCAGAGACGTGTCGCCGTACAAATAGTACACCGCCCCGTCGAGAGAACCGAAATTGACTCCGCCGTGCTTCCGCGGGTGCCCGAACGTCGCGGGGCCGCGGTTCAGCCCCAGCGCCGGGTCGCGCAGGCTGGCAGGGTCGCCCCAGGCGCGCGGCCCTTCGCCGATCTCGCCCATCAGAATCGTATTCGTCGTCCCGTCCCGAATGTCGCCGAACTTCAACGCCGGAACGCGGCCCAGCACGTGGACGTTGCCGGCGTAGTGAAACAGCGGGTAGCCGCGCGCGTCCTTCTTCTCGCTCGCGCCGGGATCGATGAACGCTTCGACTTCGGTTCGGAAAGCCGCCGCGTTCGCCGGATCGTCCCAGACGCGCGCGAAGTCGATCGTCTCGTACAGCCGCGATTGCTCCAGATAGGGCAACATGTGCGTCTGCCAGCCATGCGCGGGAGCGCCCTGGTGCCGCGGCGCGAGGGGCAGGCTGTCGTGGGCGTCATGATAGTTATGCACCGAGAGCGCCAGGTTCCTTATGTTGTTGGTGGCCGGCGATCGTCGTCCCGATCTCACTTGCTGAATGGCGGGAGCGATCAGGGCGGCGAAAAATGCGGCGAAGAGCAGAACGACAGCCAGGACCGCGAGCCAGTTCTTCGACACCACCGTGCGCGACGCTCCTCCACTGCGCGCGAGGTGCTTCCGGCATACGGCCCCCTCGGCGATCTCCGCTCCGCAGATCGGGCAAGTCGGCATGGCGCGACTCCTATTCGGGAAACGTCACCCGCTCGCCCCCCGCGGGGGTGGCGAGGGCGTGCAGGAACGGCGGGGGAGTGCTGCCGTCGATGCGGTGGACCGCCCCATCGGCCGCGGCGAAGAAGACGCCGCCGTCCTGCCACACGCTGCCGAACGTCGTCGGGCCGTGGTTCAATCCCAATCCCGGATCGCGGACGTTGCCCGGTTCGCCCCAGGCCCGCAACCCGTCCTTCACCTCGCCGACGAGAATCGTGTTCGCCAGCCCGTCGGTGATGTCGGCGAAGGCGATCGGCGGAGTGCGATCGAGAACATGGCTGTTGCCGGCGTAGTGAGTCAGCGCATAGCCCCGGAAATCGTGCGTCCGCTTGATTTTCGGGTTGAGGTACAGGCCGATTCGCTTCTGGAATGCCGCCGCGTGCGCGGCGTCGTCCCACGGAAGGTCGAAGTCGATCGCCGCGTGGATCGTGCGCTCTTCGACGTAGGGCAGGATCCGCGTTTGCCATCCGTGCGCAGCCGCTGTTGCGTCGAGTTGCGATTGCGCGACCGGCAGCGAGAGGTGGTCGTCGTGGTAAACGTGCAGTGCAAGCGCGAGGTTCTTCAAGTTGCTCTCGGACGAGCCCCGATTCACCAAACCTCGCTTCTCTTGGACGATCGGAAGCACGATTACGATGACACACCCAAGCAGCAGAATCCCGCCGACGACGATCCCGAACAGACTGCCCCCGATGTTGAACGACCGGCCCCCAGCGCGGCTCCCCGGCAGGTCGATTCGGCACGCCGGGCAGACGCGCGTGCTCTCATGAATTTTCGCGCCGCAGATCGGGCAGGTGGGCATGGGACGAACTCCGCGATGAGGACGATGTGCCAGGCAAGGCACGAGCCGAGGGGTTCATCCCCTCGGTGCTCACCGAGTTGGCGCGTTCGAGAAGGCTTCATTCCTGATCGGCGATCCGGAACCTCGTTCGAGATGGCGGTGCAGCGGCTGACAAACGAGGCCGCGAGAGCACCGAGGGGGTAAACCCCTCGGCTGATGAGTTCATTTCGGAAAGTCGACCGTTTCGCCGCCGTCCGGCGTGGCGATCGCCTCGAGCACGTGCGGGGCGATGTCGTCGGCGACGATTCGGACGCTGCCATCGGCAAAGGCGAAGACCGTGACTCCGTCCTTCCACGGGCCGCCGAACTGGTGCGGGCCGCCATCAAGTCCCGCGGCGGGGTCGCGAAGGTTGTCGGGATCGCCCCACGGTCGGAAGCCGGCGTTGATTTCGCCGATCATCAACGTGCTTCCGGCCCCGTCGGTCACGTCCGCGGGCGCCAGCGCCGGCGTGCGGCCGAGCAACCGCACGTTGCCGGCGTAGTGGATCAACCAATAGCCGCGCGCGTCTTGTGTTTCACGAATCGCGGGGTTCCGGTACAGGAACATGTCGACGGCGAGCAGCCGCGCATTGGCCGGGTCGTCCCAGGGTTTCGTGAAGTCGAACTCGCGGTAAAGATTCCCAGCTTCCATGTTGGGCAGGATCTCGACGGCCCAGCCGTAGCCGGGATGCCGCGGAGCGCCGTCGGCGTTGCCGGGCGGGTAGCGCTTTCTCGCCGACGCGGTGTTCAACGTGGCGAGTGCGATGTTCCGGAGGTTGTTGATCGACTCGGCCCGAGGTGCCGGTCGTCGCGACGAGATCGACGGCAACGCGAGAACGACGAACACGCCGCCGATGATGAGGATCGTGATCGCAAGCGAGATCCAGCGCGTCCCGCCGGGACGGGGCAGTTCGGAAACAACCGCCCGCGCCGCGACGACGTCGGAGCCGCAGTGCGGGCAGACCTGCGCCCCTTCGGCGATCTCGGCTTCGCAAACGGGGCAGGCGGACATGGCGCGACTCCTGTCATTCGGGAAACGTCACCACCTCGCCGCCGGCCGGCGTGGCGAGGGCGCGGAGTACGTCGGGCGAGGTGTCGCCTGGGACGGCGCTGACGCTGCCGTCGGCGATGGCGAAGTACACCCTTCCGTCCTTCCACGGGCTGCCGAACGTGCTTGCGCCGCGGTTGAGGCCGGCCGCTGGGTCGCGCAGCGTGCCGGGATCGGCCCACGGACGAAACCCCGCGTCCACTTCGCCGATCATCAGCGTGTTGGTGCTCCCGTCGGTCACGTCCTCGGGCGCGAGCGCCGGCACGCGGCCGAGCAAGCGCACGTTGCCGGCGTAGTGAATCAACGCGTTCCCGCGCTCGTCCTTCACTTCGGAGATCGCCGGGTTGCGATACCCGGGGATTTCGGTGGAGAGAATCGCCGCGTTGGCGGGGTCGTCCCACGGCTTCGCGAAATCGATCGCCTCGTAGACTGCCGATTGGTCCATGTCGCGCAGGATGGCGACGGCCCAACCGTATCCGGCGTGTTGCGGCGTCGATTCGACCGCGGGGGGATAGCCGTGGTGCGTGACGGTGGAATTGATCGTCGCCAGCCCGACGACCCGGAGATGACAGACCGACCCGGAAAGATGCGACGCCGAGCGGGCCGCGAAGAACAAGACCACCGCGCCGAAAACGACGGCCGCGCAGAGAATCGCAAGCCAATGGGTCCATCGCGTGCGCGGAGTGTCGGCAGGGGCGGCGATCATCCCGCCGCGATCGGAGCCGCAGTGCGGGCAGACCCCCGTGCCTTCGGCGATTTCGGCTTCGCACATGGGGCAGGCAAGCATGGCACGACTCCTCTCAGTCGGGAAACGTCACCGCTTCGCCGCCGGCCGGCGTGGCGAGGGCTTTCAGCGTCGGGAGCGGCACGTCCGGGTAGAGATAACGCACCGCGCCGTCCACCGCGACGAATTGAACGACGCCCCCCTTCCAGGGGCTGCCGAAGGTCGCGGGGCCGGCGTTCAATCCCAGTCCGGGGTCGCGGAGGTCGTGCGGATCGGCCCAGGCGCGCAGGCCCTCGGTCACTTCGCCGATGAGGATCGTGTTGCCCGTGCCGTCCCGCACGTCGTCGAAGGTCGACGCGGGGTCGCGGCCGAGGACGTGGACGTTGCCGGCGTAGTGGATCAGCGGATAGCCGCGCGCGTCTTCCGTCTGCTTCACGCCCGGATTGAGGAACACCGGAATTTTCTTGCCAACGCCCGCGGCGTTCGCGGGATCATCCCACGTTCGATCGAAGTCGATGGCGTTGAACGATTGCAACTCGTCGATGAACGGGAGGACGCCGACCTGCCACCCGTGCTCCGCCGTTCCGCGATCGCGCTGCACTTGGGCGACCGGGAGGCTGCCGAAGGATTTGTGATAAGAGTGGACGGCGAGTCCGAGGATCTTCAGATTGGATCCCGACTGCGATCGCCGCGAGACGCCGCCTCCATTGACGGCGGGCAGGAGGAATGCGATGGCGATGACCAGTAACAGCGCCGCGGCGACGACGAACGTGATCGCCCCCCCGCCGCGGGACGCGTCGCGTTCGCCGTGCGAACCGTCCGTTCCGCGGTTCGCCCGGCAGGCGGGGCAGACGCGCGTGTTCTCGCCGAGTTCGTCACCGCAAGTCGGGCAGGCCGGCATCGCGAAACCTCCAAGCCACCCATTTCGCCTTCATTGTACCGCGGCCGGATGGCATTGCCATTTCAATCCAAGCCACACCGGCGCGGCTCGCTCTGCCGAATGATCATTCGCCCTCGGGAATCGTCCATACTCTCACGAAGCCGTCGTTGTCGCCGCTGACGACCTTGTTGTCCGGCGTCACGCCCAGGGCGATGATGTTCGCCGTGTGTCCGTACCACGCGGCGACGCGCAGCCCGTCGGCGACCCGCCACACGCCAACGCGGTTCGTCGGTATTTGTCCGACGACGTAGCGACCGTCGGGCGAGAACACCTCCGGATGGCCTTCCGTGCGGAACCGGCCCAACTTCGCTCCGGTTTTCAGATCGCGAACGACGATCACCGAACTCCGATCCTCGGGACGGGAGTACTTGAGCGCGATGAATCGCCCGTCGGCCGACAATTCCTGAAGCCAGAGATGCTCCGACCACTCGCGGAACTGGTGGAGTTCCCGAAACGGTTCGATCGACTGGACGAGGGCGAAGCGGCTCGTCTCGGAGGCGATGGTGTTCCCGTCGTCGGAGAGTTCCAGACTGCTCCAACCGCGTCCCAACGACACTGCTTCCCGTTGCCGTCCGGAGACCGCGTCGTACAGGTTGATCTTCTGGTCGTTGGAATGATGCACGAGCGTCTCGTCGTCCGGACTGAAGGCGACCTGCATCGTTCCGCTGCCTTCGACGAGCGGTGTCGCGCTCCGCTCCTTTCCGGTGGCCGCGTCGTAGACTTTGATCTGGAATCGCTCGTAGTCCGGGGAAACGATCGCCGCGACCGACTGCCCGTCGTGCGAGTACGCGAGATCGTTCGGCGTGCCGGCGGCTTCGCGAATCTTCCACTTCTCCTCGCCGGTCGCGAGATCGATCGCGACGAACTCATTAGGAAT
>JBBDNT010000092.1:0-6385 GCA_040877445.1 Planctomycetaceae bacterium | reverse complement strand
GGCGCGGGATGCGTTTCCGTGCGCTCCACGTCCCGCCCGGCAGGCGGGACGTACTTGGGCGAGTGTATCAATGCGGCTGTTCTTGAACAACGTCCCGGCGGAGCCTAGACTGGCCTGAATGGGGGTCATGCGCTTCACGATCGCGGGAGACGAACGGCCTGTGGGCGAGCGCGCCTTCATCAGCGGCGCCGACGGCCGCATTCATCCCACGCGGATCGACCTCGAAAACGGCTGCCTGGCCTGCAAGCGCTCGGTTTCCGAGAGCGGCAAGCTGCACCTGAGCTGGCCCGTGGCCGGTTTCGGCCGGCCTTTCTCGAGCACCACCTCGCTCCCCGAACGGGACGAGCCGTATCTACTTCCTCTCGAATTGGCGCGGGGCAAGATCTCCCGGCTGCGCGATCAGGCGAGCGTCTGGGAACTCGCCGGAATGCGCGCCCCGCGGGAGTTCCACGACGCGGAAAAGGCGGCCTATCGGCTGTTCTCTCGCGCGGCGGCGTGCCAGTGTCGGCCGGAGGAAGCCAGCCGTCTCGCGCAGGAGGCGCTCGCGCAAGCGTACCAGGCGGCCGAAGCGCTCATCCGCACGTATGCCGAGCAGCGCTTGTCGGCGCGGCGGCGGCGTTCGCCGACCCTGCCGGCGTTGCTGGGATGCGAACTCGATCCGCAAGCGGTGGAGGGTCCGCTGGGAGAGAAGTTTCTCGAGGCGTTCACCGCCGGAATCGTGCCGGTCCGCTGGCGCGACATCGAACCCGTCGAGGGAGAATATCGCTGGGACGCGTTGGACGCGCAGGTCGAATGGGGGTTGTCGAACCGGTTGGTGCTTTCGGGCGGCCCGCTGCTCGATTTCTCGGCCGACGGCCTGCCCGCGTGGCTGGCCCGCTGGAGTCACGACTTCTACAACATGCAGAGCTTCCTGTGCGACTTCGTCGAGACCGCGGTCGCGCGGTACGTCGGCCGGATTCGCTACTGGGTCGTCGCGGCCGGCGGGAACACCGGGGGCGGACTGGGACTCACCGAGGAGAATCGCCTGGCCCTTGTCGCGAAAACGCTGGAAGCCGCCCGCCAGGTCGACGATGAAAACCAGTTGGTGATCCGCGTCGCGCAGCCCGGGGGCGAGTATCTCGGCCGCGGCCGGCATCGTCTCTCGCCGCTGCAGTTCGTCGACGCGCTCTTGCGCTCGGGCGTGGGGCTGTCGGGAGTCGAGCTGGAAATCGCGGTGGGATGCCTGCCGAACGGCTCGGCCTGCCGCGATCCGGTGGACTTCTCGCAGCTCATCGACCACTGGAGCCTGCTCGGCGTGCCGATGCACGTGATCCTCGCGTTCCCTTCCGCCACGGGGCCGGATCTTCATGGCGACCCGGAGTTGCGAGTCGAGGACGACTGCTGGAAAGAGCCGTGGAGCGAGTCGGCTCAGGCGAATTGGATCGACCAGTACCTGCCGTTGTTGATGGCGAAGCAATCGGTGACGGGGATCTTCTGGTCGCACTTCTCCGACGCGTCGCCGCACGAGTTCCCGCACTCCGGCCTGGTCGATGCCGCCGGGAACCCGAAAGCGGCGCTCGAGCGGTTCGCCCACTATCGCCAGGCGTACTGGGTGGAAGAGCGGCAGTCGAGCGTCTGAGCGGCGTGCGCGCCTGGGAGAGCGAGCCGGTCGATCCCCGGTCGCGACGAATCCGCATCGTCCGGACCCGCCCGGGCCAGGTTCGTTCGGCGTGGAGATTGCGCCGGACTTCGCGTAATATTCACGCTCGACCGACCGGAACCGAAGGCCCTGCATCAAGGAACGGAGACGGATATGGCGAAGCACGCAGTCGACGAGATTCGCAATGTGGCTTTGGTGGGACACGGCGCCTGCGGGAAGACCACGCTCGCGGACCTGCTGTTGTTCAAGGCCGGCGTCGCGACGCGGGCCGGCTCGGTCGACGACAAGACCAGCCTGCTCGACACCGACGACGACGAGAAGCACCACGGCCACTCGCTGACCTCGGCCGTGTGCCACTTCGAGCACGGCGGAAAGCGGATCAACCTGATCGACGCCCCGGGCTACCCCGACTTCATCGCCGGCGCGATCGGCGCGCTGCGGGCGGTGGAGACGGCCGTCGTCGTAGTGAACGCCGGCGCGGGAATCGAGGTCAACACCCGCCGCTGCTTCGGCCTCGCCGGCGACGCCGGAGTCGCGCGGATGGTGGTCGTCAACAAGTGCGACCACGAAAACGTGAACTTCCCGCAGTTGCTGGAACACATTCAAGAGTCGTTCGGCAAGGCGTGCGTGCCGCTCAACGTGCCGGTGGGGTTGGGGCACGACTTTTCCGCGGTCGTCAGCACGCTCGATGTGCCGGCCGACGTGCCCGCGGGCGCGGTGGTCGATCCGAAGACGTTCAACCAGCCGCTGATGGACGCCGTCGTCGAAGCCGACGAAGAGCTGATGATGCGCTATCTCGAAGGAGAGAAGCTGTCCGACGAAGAGGTCGCGGGGGCGATGCACCAGGCGATCGCCGCCGGCACGCTGATTCCCGTGTTCTGCACGAGTGCCAAAAGCGGCGTGGGGGTGCCCGAGTTCATGGACGGCCTCGCGAAGTACGCCGTCTCGCCCAGGGAGCTGAAGCACGCGGCCACGCGCGACGGCGACCAGGCGACGCTCGCCGCCGACCCCGACGGGCCGCTCGTGGCGCAAGTCTTCAAGACGCGGATCGACCCGTTCGTCGCCAAGATGAGCTACCTGCGAATCTATTCCGGAACGCTGACGAAGGACGCGTCGGTCCACGCGACCGGGGTGGGGAAGCCGCTGAAGATCAGCACGATCTTCGACGTGCAGGGGGGAACGCAGCAGCCGGTCGATTCGGCCGGTCCGGGCGACATCGTCGCGGTGGTCAAGATGGAAGACCTGAAGACCGGCGCGACGTTGACCAAGGGGGACGACGCGCTCGCCATGCCGCCGCTGAAGTTTCCCAAGCCGATGATCGCGCTGGCCGTCGAACCGAAGAGCCAGGCCGACCAGCAGAAGATCTCGGGCGCGCTCCACAAGATCGAAGACGAAGATCCCACCTTCGAAGTCACCCGCGATTCGCAGACGAAGGAGATGGTGATCCACGGCATGAGCGAGCTGCACCTGCAGATGGTGCAAGAGCGGCTCAAGCAGCGCGACAAGGTCGAGGTCATCACCCACAAGCCGAAAATCCCCTATCGCGAGACGGTCGCCGGCGACGCCGAAGGCATGTACCGCCACAAAAAGCAGACCGGCGGGTCCGGCCAGTTCGCCGAGGTGCATTTCCGCATCTACCCCTTGCCGGCCGAGTTGGACCCCGAAGAGTATTTCACCAAGGACAGGTTCACGAACCTGCGGAGCTTCCACTACGACCCCGATTTGAACTCGGCCTTCCTCGACTGCGTGAGCGGCGGGTCGGTCCCCAACAACTTCATCCCCGCCGTCGAAAAGGGAATCAAAGAGCGGATGGAGCAAGGAGTGATCGCCGGCTACCAGGTGCAGGACGTGGCCTGCGCGCTGTTCTTCGGCAAGGACCACCCGGTCGACAGCAACGAAACCGCCTTCAAGACGGCGGCCAACCGCTGCTTCAAGAAGGTCTTCGAGCAGGCGAAGCCGGTGCTGCTGGAGCCGATCGTCTCGGCGGAGATCACCGTTCCCGGCGACAAGCTGGGAGACATCACCAGCGACCTCAACACTCGCCGCGGCCGGATGGAGGGCATGGACACCGCTCCGGGCGGGTTCCAGATCATCCGCGCCAAGGTGCCGCTCGCGGAAGTGATGACCTACTCCCGCAACCTGTCGAGCATGACGGGGGGGCAAGGCTCGTTCACGATCGAGTTCAGCCACTACGAGATGGTCCCGGCGAACGAGCAGCAAAAGATCGTGGCGGCGTCGAAGAAGGAGGAGGAAGAAGAGGATTGAGGGGAAACCGGTTAGCCGCGACCCGAAGCCAAGCGGCGCAGCCGCTCGCGCAGGGGAGCGCGCCGCTTGGGCTCCTTGACCGATGGTGTGGACGAATTTCCCGCAATATTCGATCCGTAAAAATGAAGATCGGGCGCCGATTCGTTCGCGATGGAGTCCCGTACGAGTTCCTCGGCAATCGATCGAGGAATTCGATGCGTGTCCGAAACTTGGCTACGGGAGTTGTTGGGTCGCTCCCGGCCAAGGGGGAAAAGCTCGCATCGAAGCGCCGAATGCCGAGATCCGACGCTGTGACGAGCAACCGTCCGGAGCATAGAGTTCAACGAGTGATAGTGGCTCCGGTCTGCGATTCTACGTTTGCTGCCGAGGAACCAGACTGCAGTGAAGAACAAATTCGCAAAGCACTCTCCGAATATGCTGCCCATCTTCGTCGGTTAGATGCCCGGGCTACGAGTTCAGAGAGAGTTCAGCGGGACTCGCGCGCACCAGAAGGGACTCGGTATCGGGAAGAGGCGCTTCGCTTGATCGAGATCGTTCCGGAACTTCGGGAGCTCGCTTCTGACCCGGACCCGCTAAGATGGTGCGTGGACCCGCCAACTGAGGGCGAGATGTTTGAATCGGTCACCAGTCGATTACGGATCATCTACGACGGTCGCGACGATGGGGATTTCGGCGACGACTTCATATCATGCGTTGGGACGGTCTCGCGGACCTTTTGGTTACGGATTGTGGACATGCGTGTGCAAATACTCCGTAATAGTTCGGTTTAGTACGAGACACGCAAGACTACCATATGACCGACACCGACCATTCATCGCAGATTGAGAAGGTCGTTCTGGAAGCTCGGCTGGAGATCTACCGGCAGCATTGGGAGCAGTTTCGTCACTATGACCAACTCCGTTGGCAAGCGCCTGGCATCGCGCTCGCGTCTGGGGCCGCTATTCTGGCTCTTTCTGGGGACAAGCCTTGGTTTCCTCCGAGTCTGGCAACTGCCTTGTTCGGCGGAGTCTTATTGTTCTCAGCATATATGATTTACCGAATCAGAGCGGCAATCAGTCGAAACCGCTTGGATTTGCAACGGATTGCCGAAACCATTGGAGATCCGAGCGTTCCGTCAATGTCCGGTCGGTTTGGTGCAACATCCGTGATGGGGATATTCCTTCTCGTTGCGGGGTTGGCAATGCTCGTGTGGTCCTACGTGTTGTGGCTATGACCGAGATCCGACCGTCGGAATGCAGCAGGTTCGTCACGGCGCAGTTGGCACGAGTCCCGACTATTTTCAAATGGCGTCGGAAGTCTAGCGACTTCCGATACTCCACAACCGACGTCGCATTGGCGAGGTGCCATTCATGCCGACTCCCACGAATGATTCTTGGCGGTCTCTGGTGGACAGCCTGACGCGGTTTTCGGATGATTTCATGGAGGAACGCCGACAGCCGGCCGGGCAGGAGCGATCCGACTCGATTCCTGAAATCGCCTCTGGACAGGCATCGGCAATTTCCGGGAAAATAGCCCCAATGACGACCGCATTCTTCGCGACTCCAGACTCTCCCGATGTCGTCGTGATTCCCGCCGGCATCACCGACCTGCGCTCGTTCCGCGACTGGACGCACTCCGACGACTTCCCGCGGCAGGGTTCCGTGTCATACGTGGCGGGGGAGATCATCGTCGATATGAGCCCGGAAGAGATCGACACGCACAACCGCCTGAAGGGGCAGCTTTACATGGAATTGTTCCCCTTCGTGGAGGATGCCGGCGTCGGCGACCTGTTCACCGACGGAATGATGTTCGTGAACGAAGCCGCCGATGTATCGACCGAGCCCGACGGCATCGTCTGCACGCGCGAGGGCCTCGATGCCGGCCGCGTCGCATACCGCGAGCACTCCGAAGGCTCCGGGCGCCTGGTCGAGATCGTCGGCTCTCCCGACATCGTCATCGAGGTCATCAGCCGGAGTTCCGTCCACAAGGACACGGTCGTGTTGTTCGAGAGCTACTTCGCGGCGGGAGTTCGGGAATACTGGTGGATCGACGCCCGCGGCGAGACGATCGAGTTCCGCATTCACCGCCGCGGCGATCATGAGTTCGTCGCGAACGAGCCGGATGCGGAGGGCTACGTTCGCTCGGACGTTCTCGCTCGCAACTTCCTGCCGACGCGCCACCGCACGCCGACCGGGCGCTGGCGGTATCGTTTGCTTGGTCGCTGAATCGGGTGGTGCGCTGGATGATCAACGAACCAGAGGTGCGCGGATGCCATTGACGATCGAAGTCGAGCAGGAGGTCGATGGCCGTTGGCTGGCCGAGGCCACTGAACTTTCCGGGGTATTGACCTACGGCAGTACTCGGCAGGAAGCGATCGCGCGCGCGCAGGCGTTGGCTCTGCGAGTCGTCGCCGATCGCTTGGAACACGGGGAACCGGTGCCGGAACTTCGCGACGTGTTCGCCGTGACGCCATGAGCCGCTGGCCCGCCACGAAGGCCAAGC
>JBBDNT010000091.1:0-6412 GCA_040877445.1 Planctomycetaceae bacterium | reverse complement strand
CGCACCCGGGCCCGGAACTGGCTCGCTGCCGTATCGGTTGTCGGTTTCGATCGCCCGACGGACAATGGACCGCATGAGCAAGCGCCCGTTCGGTCCGTTCGATCTCGAATCCAAGCTCGGCCTGGGGGGAATGGGGGTCGTCTACCTGGCGACGTATCGCAAGGACGGCCGGCAGGTCGCCCTGAAGGTTCTCGCCCCCGAGCTTTCCAGCGAGGCCAAGCTCCTCGCGCGGTTCGAGCGCGAGATGGAGATCCTCAAGAAGCTCCGGCATCCGCGAATCGTGCACTACCACGGCGGGGGCCGCGAAAAAGGACGCCAGTTCTACATCATGGAGTTGATGAAGGGGGGCACCGTCGCGGAACTTCTCCGCGAGCGAGGCCGCCTTCCCTGGGAGCGGGTCATCGAGTACGGCCTGCAGATCTGCGAAGGATTGCAGCACGCGCATGCGCACGGCGTCGTGCATCGCGATTTGAAGCCCGCGAACCTGTTTTTGGCCGAAGACGGGGCGCTCAAGCTGGGAGACTTCGGCATCGCCCGCGACCTCGAAGCGACGGCCCTCACCGCGACCGGCCGCACGCTGGGAACTTACGCCTACATGGCGCCGGAGCAGTTCACGGGGAAGCCGCCGGTCGGACCCAAGACCGACCTGTACGCGCTGGGGTGCGTGCTGTTCGAGATGCTCACGGGGCACGCGCCGTTTCAAGCCGCCACACAGCCGGAGATGATGGTCAAGCACCTCGACGAGCAGCCGCCGCGCGTCACCGCCGACGCGATCGACTGCCCGGTGTGGCTGGAAACGGTCGTGCTGCGGCTGTTGGAGAAGGATCCCGCGAATCGCTATCACGACGCCCTCGCCGTGCAGGCCGCACTCGAGGAAGTGGGGCAAAAGATCGCCGAGGGGGCGAGCGTGTCGCAGCAATTGGCCGGAGGCGGCGCGACCGCGGTGGGGACTCGGGAAAGCACATTGGCCGACCGTTCGCAGCTTCGGAACCTGCTGGGCAAGAAGCGCCGCAAGAAACGCAAGCAAGGCCCTTTCTACGAGCGGGCGTGGTTCCTCGGGTGCTGTTTGCTTCTGCTCGTCGGCATCGTCGTCTGGGCGATGCGGCCCTTGAACGAAGGGCGGATGTTCGCCCGGGCCGACGAGCTGATGCAAAGCGACGACCTGGCGGACTGGCAATTCGCGCGCACGAAATACCTGGAGCCGCTGCTGGCCCGCTATCCCGACGGAGAGCACGCCGAGGCCGCCCGCCGGCACATCGAGAGGATCGACGTCGAACTCGCGGACCGGCAGGCGCGGACCGCGCTGCGGTTCAATCGCGATCCGGCAACGCAGGCGCAAAGGATGTACATCGAGGGGCTGAAGGCCGAAGCGGCGCAGGACCGCATCTCGGCCCTCGATCGCTACCGCGGGCTGGTCGCCCTGTTTCAGGACGACCGGGATCAGCGCCCCTACGTGGTGCTCGCCGAGCGGCGGATGAACGACATTCGCGCCGCGGCGAACGACCCGACCGAAAGCCGCGAACTCGTCGCCGAGGCCCTCCGCCGCGCGGACGAGCACGTCGACCGGGGCGAGCGGTTCGAGGCCGAAGTCATCTGGCGGGGGATCGAGGAACTGTTCCGCAACAATCAGGAATATCAATCGCAGGTGCGGCAAGCCCGGGCGCGCCTCGCCGAAGGCGACACCGAGACCGACGACGATCCCCGTGCGGCGGATCCGGAGCGGGAGGAGCGGGGATGACCGCCGCGCCGACCGCTTGAGTGCCGGGAGGATCCCGAAAGGTCTCCATCGCTTACCGCCTCAGTTCGTCGATGAGCCACTCCGCGAGCGACGCGTCCGGTTCGGCATCCTGCGCGTGGATCACGCCCTCTCGGGCGCCGTAGTCATACGCGGCCCGCGCCTCCTGTGGCGAGACGCGCTGATTGCGGCCGTTGACGAGGCCGGACAACCTCAGTGGCGTGGAAGCATAGGCGAGCTTGGAGAGGTCTCCCGCGGGGATCGCGCCGGGCACGTGCGCGTCGAGCGGGAGATGCACGAACTCGCTTTCGAGCAGATCGCGGTAGTTCGTCAGGCCGCCGCGGGCCGAGGCGAACGCCGCGATGTTTTCCCCATCGAACAGCCCGGCGAGCAGCACCAGGAGATGGCCCAGCGGCTCCGATTGGGCGGGCATGTTCGGCACGTCGCGCGGCACGCGGACCGGCCGATCGGCGGCGTTCATCGGGGCGAACGAATCTCCCCACAGGGCGATCCGCGCGGAGTCGACGTCGTCGCGCTTCCGAAGGGCCGCGAGCAGCGTTCGCAAATCCCGCAGCCGCGCGCCGAGCAAAGTTCCGCCGAACATCATCTCGGTCGAGGCGAGGCTCGAAGCGGGCGTGTTTCGCGCGCGACTGGAACCGGGGTCGGTCTCTCCGGTGCCGCGAAGATCCGGCAGACAGACGGCGACGCCGCCTTCGAGCAACGCCGCGATCACGTCCGCGCGTTCATTGAGGAACGCCGACTTGCCGGCCTGCGCGACGGCGACGACGACCGGCAGCTTTTCCGTATCGTCTTTCGCGTTGGCGGGCTTCAGCAACAGCGCCGGCACGCGGATGTCGCGTTCGACGTGCAACACCAGCCGCTCGATCGAGACATTCCCCGCCATTTCCTTGCCGCGCGATTCGAGTTTCGCGGTTGCAACCGGCTCGACGTTGCCGAGCGCATTACTCCACTTGGCTCGCGTTAGCGCCCAGCAGTCGAGGCTGTCGTCCCATCGTGTGCGGAAACCGGCGGCGCGTACGTCGGCAACGCGACCGGCGACCAGGTGCAGCGGAGGGCGTTCGACGTTCTTCGCCCCCTCGCCTTCGAGGCACAGCAACCGCGATTCTTCGACGCGGTTCGAGTACTCCGGTCGCGGGTCGGGAATGCCGAACCATTTCTCGAAGGCGGGATAAAACTGTTCGCGGTGGAACTGGCCGATGTTGGTGCAGTGCGTCCCTTCCGGCGGGCGCAGGCGAACGTTGCCGCGGCCGACCGTCTGCGCCAGATGGTCGGGCTTGTCGTAGAAATCGCCGTAGATTCGCCGCAGCCGTTCCCAGGCCGCTTCCTTGCCGGGAGTCATCCCGAACTCGTGGGCATCGACGAAGGGATGCGGCGCGGGGGCGGCGACGATCACCCACGGTGCGAAGCCGTCGCGGGTCGAGTTCCGCAGGTTTCGCGTCGATTCCCAGCTTCCGCCGCCGAACGCGTCGAGACCGGTCTGCGGATCATCGGCCCCTTCCGCCGGGCGGCCGTAAAGATCGCCGAAGTTGAACGGCACGACGCAGGCGATCCGCGGATCGAGCGCGGCGGCGACTCCCGCGGGATCGCCGCCACCCGCGACCGCTCCCAGCAAAATGATCTTCTGGTCGTCGACATCGTCGCGCGCGCACAGCAGATCGACGCCGCGCATCAAGTCCCACACCATCCAGCCGATCAAACTGTCTCCGATCGCGTGCAACTGGATGCCGGTGTCGTAGCGGAAGTGGTAGTCCTGCCGGCTGATGGCGAACTCACCCATGTAGTCGTCGGCCGAGGCGAACGGATGCGAGCGCCGCTCGCCATGCCCAAGCTGATCCATCACGAGGACCGCGCACCCTTTCCTAGCCCAGTTCATGCCCATGTCCTGCAATTCGCCTTGCGTCTTCGGGCGGTGATGACTGTGGCAGATGATGATGCCGGGCATCCCCTTCGCCGGCTTCGCAGGAAGATACAGGTTGGCCGTGACGAGCAACCCGGGGCGGCTCTCGAAGACGATGTTCTCGATGCGGAACCCGTCGCCTTCGATCGTGTCGAGAACCTGCGGCTCGACCTTCTCGGGAGGCGCCGGGAAATCGCCGAGAGAACTGCGGAGCTTCTCGATTCGCTCGTCGCGGAAGCGCTCCCAGTCGGCCCGCGATTTCACCGCCCGCCAGGCGGCGAGTTCGCGGGCGTTGGCCTCTTGCCGGCGAGCGCGCTGGTCGTCGGCGAGCATCGCGGCGAGTTTTTCGCGGTCGCCGTCGGTCTCGGCGGTGAGGACATCCGCGGCGATCGCGGTGATCGTCCGGTTCTCGATCGGCGGATTCGATTGAAGCGCGAGGGCGCAGCAGAGAGCGGCGGTGGTCGAGAGCATGGGAAAGCTCCTGCGGTGGGAATTCGGTTTGGTCGATGCCGCGAAACCGCAAGCGAGTGGTGACCGATTCGCGCGGCTTCGATCGCCCGATTCAATGGATTCGGATTCACGGGACGGCGTGGACGAGCATCACGTCCTTGCCTTCCTTCGACCAGTCGGTCGTGCCGACGAGGACGATGCGGCTGCCCACGGAGAGCGCCTGCTGCTTCTTCCCCCACTCGACGACGAACTTCAGGAGCCGCGTCGGTTCGGCGTCGGCGACGAGGCTTTCGAGCGGCGTGATTCCCCAGTACAGGCACATGCGGCGGGCGATCTCGGCCCGGTCGGTGATGGCGAGCACGGGAACCTTGCCGCGCTGCTTCGACACCGCCATCGCCGTCCGTCCGCTGTGCGTCGCCACGACGAGCAGATCGGCTTCGAGATGCGCGGCGGCGACTCCCGCGGCGAGCGTGACCGCCTCGGTGGTGGGCGTGGCCCGCGTGCGCGCGGTGCTGTGCGTATCGGCCGAAGGGGCGGCGTCGACCAGTCGTTCCGCCTCGCGGGCGATGCGGCTCATCATCTCGACGGCGAGCGCGGGGTGCTGACCGATCGCCGTCTCGCCGGAAAGCATCACCGCGTCGCTGCCGTCGAGGACGGCGTTGGCGACGTCGCTCGCTTCGGCGCGGGTGGGCCGCTCGTTGACGGTCATGCTGTCGAGCATCTGCGTGGCGGTGATGACCGGAATGCGGTGCTGATTGCAGACGGCGATGATCCGCTTTTGCAGCGCGGGAACGCGGGCGATGTCGACTTCGACGCCGAGGTCGCCGCGGGCGACCATCACCGCGTCGGTCTCGGCGAGGATCCGCTCGAGGTCGCTGACCGCCTCCATCTTCTCGATCTTGGCGACGATCTGCGGAGGACGCTCGGACCGGAACTCCGCGATCGCGTTCCGCAGTTCCCGCACGTCCTCGGCCGACTGCACGAAGCTCAGGCCGATGTAATCGACTTCGTTCGCGACCGCCCACGCGAGGTCGTCGCGATCCTTCGGCGTGAGGCTGGGCATGCTGAGCGCGACGCCGGGAAGGTTGATTCCCTGACGGCTGCGCACGCGGCCGGGCATCTCGACGACCGCCTCGGCTCGATTGCCGGCGCGGCTTTTCTCGACGATCCGCAGGCCCACCGTGCCGTCCGCGAGCAGCACGAGATCGCCGGGCGAAAGGTCGTCGATGAGGCTTTCGTACAGCGACGTCAGTTCGCCGGGGTCGTCGCTTGCCTCGCCGCGGACGAAGGCGATCCGGTCTCCCTCGCGGCAGAGGATCTCGTCGTCGGCGATCTTCCCCAGGCGGAGCTTGGGACCGGCCAGATCGGCGAGCACCGCGATCGGGCGGGCGGCCTCTTCGGAGACGCGGCGGATCGCGGCGAGCACGTCGCGCATCCAGGCGTGCGTGCCGTGCGCGAAGTTCAGGCGGAACAAGTCGACGCCGCCCTGAGCGAGATCGCGCAACATCTCGAAGGACTCGCAGGCGGGGCCGACGGTCGCGATGATCTTCGTCTTGACCAGCGGTCCTTCGGTGTATCGGCGCTGCCGCAGGTCCATCGACTGTGCTTTCCTACTCGTCGCCGGCGATCATGATGGCGCGGACGAAGCGGTGGCATTCGATGCAGGTCATGGTCGCCTCGACCCAGCGGAGCGAGCAGCCTTCGAGGCTTTTCTCGCCGGCCGACTTCTCGAGTTCCTTCACCACGCGGGTGAACTCGGCACTGTGATGCCGGTAGATGGCGTCGTTCGAAATCCGCCATTTCTCGGTCGCGCTGACGCGGCCGAGCTCCTTCGCGCCCTTCGCGATCAGGTCGAAGTCCTCGGTGCACAGCCCCTCGAGAATCTCGCTCGAGGCGGCGAGCTTGGCCCGCATGTGCTCGCTGAGGGCCTTCTTCTCTTCCGCGGTGCGGGGCTTGGCCGGTTCCTCCCGCGCCGCCCGCGGCCGCGGCTGCGCCGGCTGGATCTCGACCTGCGACGCCGCCGAAGACTGTTGCGCATCCGCGCCGTCGCCGCCGAGCCAGGCGACGGAAACCGCCACGACCGCCGCCGCCGCGCACCACGCCGGAAATCGCGCCATGCTCATCGGAGAGTCTCCAGTCGATCGGCCTTCAGGGAAATCCGCGCGCCCAGCCTATGCCGGTCGGCGCGGACTGTCAATCGAGAAACGAGCGACGGTTTCATCGGGTGTGGCAAGAGTTTTTGGCGACGCCCACCCTCTTCGGCGATGGGTGGCGGGGGCGCTCCGCAACGCGGAAGCCCCCGTGGCGCG
>JBBDNT010000090.1:0-6422 GCA_040877445.1 Planctomycetaceae bacterium | reverse complement strand
GGGCGAGTCGCCCAAGTTCGTTGAGCACAATGCGGAAAATGGACCTGTCCCCGTGATTCCGTCATTCCCGCGCGCTTCCCCGTCATTCCCGCGCTGGAAGCGGGTTTTCGAACGCGGCCCGATTCGTCCGCTCCCTCACGGTCGCGGCTCGATTCGCGGGCGTCGGTTGCCGGTCGAATCAATCCCCGCCGCCGCCGCACGCCGCCGTAAGCCCCGCGTCGTCCATCTGGCCTTGCGGTGTTCGCCGATCCTCTTCTATAAGGGCCGACTCGATATGGCCCGAGCACACGCCGCGCGCATGCGGCCCGGGCATCTTCATCGACGGATGCCGCGGCGGCCTCGCACGGTCGCGACGCGCGCGAGAGAACAACTGCGGCGGACGGTTCACGAAGTCATGGAGCTGATTCTTGCCCAGTTCCAGAAACGCAACGGCGGGCGACGAAGCCCGTATTCGCGGAACGAGCGCGGCTGATCTCGCGGGATCCGGCTCCGCCCATACGACCGTGAGCGAACCCGCCTCCGCGATCGAATCGTCGTCGATGCGATGGTTCCAGCGCGACGCTCTGGCGCTGTGGGGACTGTTCGCGCTGTGTCTCATCCCGCGACTGGTGGCGGCTTGGCGGCTCGAAGTCGTCTGCAACGACGGCTATTACTATATCCGCATGGCCCACGCGCTCGAGTCGGGAAAGACCGACGAGTTGCTGGCGTATCTCAGCCTGAACGTGTATCCGGCGATCCTGGCGGGACTGCACCGGCTGGGACTGGATTGGATTTGGGCCGGAAAGGCGTGGGGAGTGTTCGCCGCGAGTCTCGCCGTGCTGCCGATCTTCGGATGGGTGCGTGCCGTGTTCGACCGCCGCGTGGCGTTCGCAGCCGGTTTCCTGTACGCGATTCATCCCGAGTTGACCGAGGTCGGCGTCGAGCCGATCCGCGAGGGGACGTTCTGGCTGTTCTTCTGCACGAGCCTGTGGCTGCTGCAACGCTCGGTCGCGACGCGACGGCTGCGGTGGTTCGCGCTCTCGGGCGTGATGATCGCGCTGGCGATCCACACGCGGACCGAAGGGCTCGTCCTCGTGATTCCGGCGGTGTTGTGGCCCTTGCTGCGATGCTCGTGGGATCGACTCGAATCCGCGCGGCTCCTCGGCGGGACGGTCCTCTGCCTGGCGATGACGCCGCTGTCGATCGCGAGCGTCAACCTGACGCTGTTGCGCGGTCAAGCCGAATGGGAGTGGGGCCGGCTGGGACCGTTCAAGAGAGTCTGGAATTGGGCGCAGGAAACGTCGCCGATTCCGGCGCTCGCGACAGCGACTCCGGCGCCCGCGGCTGCTCTGGCTCCGCGCGTCTCACCGCGACAGCTTCACCCGTTGCCCGCGCGGCCGAAGCTGGGTCCGCGGCCCGGATACTATCTGACGAAGCTGGTGAAGGCGCTCGAGCCGCTCAATTGCGTGTTGCTGCTGATCGGCATGTGCCTGGCATGGCGGCGTCAGGACTGGCGCTCGAAGCTGGTGTTGGGGTTGATGTCGTGGTCGTTGCTGGGAGCGGTCTGGATTCAACTGACGGAATCGACGGTGTTCAACGGCCGATATTTCTCCACGCTGTACCTGGTGATCGTTCCGTACGCGGGAATCGGATTGTCGGCGGCCGCACAGGGTGTGGGCCGCGTCGCGGCGCGTCGCGCGTGGGCCGCGCCCGGATCGCCGGCCCCCGCTCGGCTGCTGGCTCTGGCGCTGACCATCTTTTTCTGGATCGACGTGGCCACGATGAGCCACGGCAGCCGGAAGACCGAGGCCGACCTGGGGCGAGCCGTCCACGAGACCTACGGGCCGTTCCGCGCCGTGGTGGTGGATCCCGCCTCGATCCGCGTCGGCTACTACACTCATTCCGCGCTGCCGGAATCACCGGTTCGCCTCGCGGACATCTTCGGCACCCTGGGCGAAGTCCAACCGGACCTGCTGATCGTGCGGAATCCGCGGTTGCTGAAAGAAAAGTTCCGGCGGCAACTCGTGAGGCAGGCGGAGGCGCAAGGGCTGACGGAGGTCGATTCGGCGACCTTGCCCGACCCGGGAAGCGAGTACCTGGTGATGGTCTCCGCGGACCGGCTGCGCCGACGAACGGCGCGCTTGGAATCAGTGGCGGATCGAGCGAGGAATCGAGCGTACCGATGAACGCAATTGTCCCCACTGGCGCCCGAGGACAGGATGGTCGTGGAGGAAGACGATGGCGACAACGGTGGCGCAAGGCCTTTACGCCGAAGGGGCCGAAGCGTCAGGGCGTGCGACCCACCCGCGCTTTGCGGATCCCAAGGAAATCGCCCCATTCGAGGACGGCACCGGGGGGCTGACACCCCCCGCTCGCCCGGGCGCACGTCACTTTTCCGTCGCGCCCCCGTCCGACGGCTTCTCCACCGGGGCCGCTTCGTCCTTGCTCCATTCGCTCCAGCCGCAGTAGTAGTTGCGGACGTTCTTGATGCCGGCGAGTTCCAATGCGAAGGCGTCGAGCGCGGCGCGGCCTCCGGACTGGCAGTGCGTCACGACCGTCTTGTCCCCCGTGACCCCCTTTTCCGCGAGGATGGCCTGAATCTCCGCGGGAGACTTGAAGCGGTTGTCGGCGTCGAGAAACTCGGTCCACTCGATGTGCGTCGCGCCGGGGATGCGGCCTTGCCGCGTCCCGGGGCCGGACGTTCCGGAGAACTCGCCGATCGAGCGGGCGTCGATGACGACCACGTCGTCGGCTTTCAGTGATTGCTTCAAATCGCCGATCTGCGTCAGCCGGTCGGTCTGAAAACTGGGCGTGAAGCTGCGTGCGGCGATTTCCGTCTCGTCCGTCGAGGCCGCTCCTCCGGCTTGTTGCCAGGCCGTCCAGCCGCCGTCGAGCAGGGCGACGTTCGGCACGCCGACGTACTTCAGCGTCCACCACACGCGGGCGGCGTCGGTGGGGTTCTGGGAATAGACCACGACGTTCGTCGTCGCGTCGATGCCGAGTTGGCCGACGTGCTCCGCCCAGAACGTGGCATCGCGCAGTCCGTTCTCCGCGAGCGACTGCTCTTTCCACTGATCGGTTTCGACCCACACCGCCCCGGGAATGTGCCCCGCGGCGTAAGCTTCGACGTCGCGGGCGTCGAGCACCCTCAGGTTCGATTCGTTCAGCCGAGAGGTCAACTCCTCCACCGGGACGAGCATCGGCACCGGCGCGCCGGCCGGACTTCGCCCCGGCTGCCCCGACGGTTGCTGTGGCGTTCCCGGCGGCTGCTGTTGCTGTTGCGAGACCTGCTGCGCGCCGCCGGTTTCCCGCGGTGGGGTCTCGGTCTGACGCTCGCAGCCGACCAACGAACTGAGCAGTATCGCGACGAACAGCCATCCGCCGGCGATCCGCGCCGATCCACACGATCCATTCATATCACCCGGTCTCCACTGAGGACTCCATACGGTTTCCGGCGCGATTATAGCAGCGGCGAGCGACGATCGCACCGGTTCGAGCGATTCGTCGGGGCGGTCGTGCAAACGCGTTTCGTGATTTCGAGGCCGCTCCGCGACCGTTGTCCCCTCTCCCCCGGCTCTGCGGGGGAGAGGGCCAGGGTGAGGGGGATTCGGCTGTCCAGCGCATCGCGCCGGCAATGCATCGACCCGAGGCATCATCACTTGATGCAAGCCGATCCAGCGAAGCTGCCGACTTGGAGTGCGGCCCCCTCACTCCGACCCTCTCCCCCAAAAAGGGGAGAGGGGGACTTGCGTGGAAATCGTTTGCGAACGGCGAACTCCACTTGGCGCGCCGGATCGTTCCGGGCAAAGTGCGTCGCACGCTCCGACGGGGGATCTCTCGACCGCCCCATTGATTCGGCGGCGGGAATTCGCGACCATGCGGCAGTCACGAAGCACCCACGCCGACGCATCCCCTCGACTTGCCGGAGTCTCTCATGTCCCCAGCCGAAACCGCCGACAACCCGCTGCTCGCGACCGAGGGGCTCCCCGCGTTCGACCGCATCCGGCCGGAGCACGTCGTGCCGGGGGTTCGACGAATGCTCGCCGATGCCGAGCAGCGGATCGCGGAACTGGAGAAGACGCTCGCGTCGCGGCTGTCGACCGGCCGGCCGGCGTGGTCGGAGGTGATCGTTCCGCTCGAGGAGTTGGGGCTTCCGTTCGAGTACGCATGGGGACCGGTGTCGCACTTGTTCGGGGCGCTCAACTCGCCGGAATTGCGGAAGGCCTACGACGAAGTGCTGGGAGACGTCGTCGCGTTCGGCCTGCGGGCGCAGCAAAGCCGGCCGATCTTCGAGGCGCTCGAGGCGGTTCGCACCGGTCCCGAGTGGAGCGGCCTCACGGAAACGCAGCGGCGGATCGTCGACAAGAAACTGCTCGACGCGAAGCTCACCGGCGTGGCGCTCGAAGGGGAAGAGCAGAAGCGATTCAACGAAGTCGCGCAGGAGCGTTCGCGATCGAGCACCGATTTCTCGAATCACGTGCTCGACGCCTCGAAGGCCTGGAGCCTGACGATCACCGATCCGGTCGACGCCGAGGGGCTGCCGCAAAGTCTGCTGCGACTCGCCTCGCAATCGCACGACCGCGCGATCGCCGCCCGCCGCCGCGGCGCTCGAGGCGAGCGGGGCGGCGTAAGCCCCCCGGCGGGCGAACCCACCCCCGAGTCTCCACCCGAATCCACCCCGGAATCCGGCCCGTGGCGAATCACGCTCGATATCCCCTGCTTCGGGCCGTTCATGCAGCATTGCCGGAACCGCGATCTCCGCGAGCAGGCGTATCGCGCGTACGTGACCCGCGCTTCGAGCGGCGAGTTCGACAACGGCCCGATCGTCGCCCGCATTCTCGCGCTGCGACAGGAACAGGCGAAACTGCTCGGCTACTCCACCTATGCCGAAGTCAGCCTCGCCACCAAGATGGCCCCCGGCGTCGAGGCGGTCGACGAGATGCTCGAAACGCTGCGGCAAGCCTCCTGGAAACACGCCGAGCAAGACATGCGCGACCTCGAAGCGCTCGCCGCCGAGAGCGGGCAAACCAAACCGTTCGCGCACTGGGACGTCGAGTTCTGGGCCGAGCGGCTGCGCGAGCTGCGGTTCGATTTCACCGATGAAGAGCTGCGACCGTACTTCCCGCTGGAGCGCGTGCTCGACGGACTGTTCGCGCTGGTAAATCGCCTGTTCGGAGTCGCGGTCGTGCCGGCCGAGCGGCCCGCCCCGGTGTGGCACGAGGACGTCCGCTTCTTCGACGTCCGCGACGAGCAAGGCGCGCATGCGGCGTCGTTCTACCTCGACCCGTACTCGCGCCCGGAAAACAAGCGCGGCGGCGCGTGGATGGACGACTGCCTCACGCGGCGGCGCGTCGCCGGGAAACTCCGCGTGCCGGTCGCGCACCTGGTGTGCAACTCGACCCCGCCGGTGGGAGGCCGCCCGTCGCTGATGACCTTCCGCGAGGTCGAAACGCTGTTCCACGAGTTCGGCCACGGGTTGCAGCACATGCTCACCCGCGAAGACCACCCGGACGCCGCGGGAATCAACGGCATCGAGTGGGACGCGGTCGAACTGCCCAGCCAGTTCATGGAGAATTGGTGCTATCATCGCCCCACGCTGATGGGCCTGGCCGCGCACTACGAAACCGGCGAGCCGCTGCCCGAGGAACTGTTCGAGAAGATTTGCCGGGCGCGCACGTATCGCTCCGGCACGCAGATGCTGCGGCAACTGCGGCTCGGCATGACCGACTTGGAACTGCATCACCGGTTCGACGCGACGGGGAATGGCGAGCGGGGCGGCGTCAGCCCCCCGGTGCGGACGGAGAAGCCCGGCCCGACCACCGCCGAAGAGCGCATCCTCGAAGTGCAGCGCAAGATCGGCGAGAAAACGAGCGTCATGCCGCCGCTTCCCGAGGACCGCAGCCTGTGCGCCTTCCAGCACATTTTCTCGGGGGGATACGCCGCCGGTTATTACAGCTACAAATGGGCCGAGGTGCTCAGCGCCGACGCCTTCGCCGCGTTCGAGGAGGCGGGACTCGACGACGACACGGCGGTCGCGAAGACCGGCCGCCGCTTCCGCGACACGATTCTCGCCAGCGGCGGCGGCCGGCACCCGATGGACGTCTTCCGCGACTTCCGCGGCCGCGAACCCTCGCCCGAAGCGCTGTTGCGGCACAGCGGCCTGGCGTGACATGCCGCATTCGAACCGTCGAGCCGAGGGGTTTACCCTGCGCTGCGCCCAATGCGTGTCGGTGGGTGCTGGCGGTTAGGCAGCCGCGGCAAAATGAACGACCGGTGGGGTGGCTGGGGTCGATCTGCCGGGGGACGGCGTCCACGCTCGTCGACCCGCATCGGCGGATCGCCCCCAGTGGATGGTGAGCGTGTCGGCGCATCGCTGGGGGCTGCGCTGCGCTTCGACCCTTGTCATTACCCACATTTTTACAAGTTTTCGCAGTATCGGACGG
>JBBDNT010000089.1:0-6426 GCA_040877445.1 Planctomycetaceae bacterium | reverse complement strand
ACGGAAAACCCACAAGATCAAGCTTGAAGGCGTAGTAGGACGGAATTTCATTCCGTCGTGCCCGCCCGCTTCCGAATTTGCGGTCGAATTTTCCGTGGGCGGCCGACGTGCCTGGGACGGACTGGAAACCCCGCCGACGCTCGCCGAATTTCACCGACGATGTCTTCGAACTCGCGACCGTTCTTCTCGGCTGGCGGGCACGACGAACTGAAGTTCGTCCTACCCGCCGCGACCGTCGACCCACAAGTTCGGTCTTGACGACGTACTACGGTGATGGGCGACGCCGACGTTCTCGCCGGATCGCCGCTTATCTCTTCTCCAGCGGCACGTAGTCGCGCTGCTTCGCGCCGGTGTAGATCTGGCGGGGACGGTTGATGCGGGTGGCGGGGTCGGCGTGCAGTTCCTTCCAGTGCGCGATCCAGCCGGGGAGCCGGCCCAGGGCGAACATCACCGTGAACATGTTCGTCGGAATGCCCATCGCGCGGTACAAAATGCCGCTGTAGAAATCGACGTTGGGATACAGCTTTCGCTCGACGAAGTACTCGTCTTCGAGGGCGGCCTTCTCCAGATTGCGGGCGATGGCGAGCAGCGGGTCGTTCACGCCCATTTGCTCGAAGAGCTCGTCGGCGGTCCGCTTCAGCACGCGGGCCCGCGGATCGTAGTTCTTGTAGACGCGATGGCCGAACCCCATCAGCCGGAAGTCGTCGTCGGGATCCTTGGCCTTGTCGACGAACTTCTTGAAGTCGCCGCCGTCCGCCTCGATCCCCTCGAGCATCTCGATCACTTCCTGGTTCGCTCCGCCGTGCAGCGGTCCCCACAAGGCGCAAATGCCCGCCGAGATCGAGGCGAACAGGTTGGCCTGGCTGCTGCCGACCATCCGCACCGTCGAAGTGCTGCAGTTCTGCTCGTGGTCGGCGTGCAGGATCAGCAGCAGATTGAGCGTCCGCTCCATGATCTCGGGAACCTGGTACGGCTCGGCGGGGACGGCGAACATCATCTGCAGGAAATTGCCGCAGTACGACAGCCGGTTTTGCGGGTACATGAACGGCTGGCCGATCGTCTTCTTGTAGGCGTAGGCGGCGATCGTGCCGACCTTCGCCAGCAGCCGCGCCATTGCGAGATCCGCGTTCTCCTTGACGGCCTCGGGATAGTAGGTGGAGAGCGAAGCGACCATCGAAGAGAGAATCGCCATCGGGTGCGCCGTCGGCGGGAACCCCTCGAAGAACTTCTTCATGTCCTCGTGGAGCATGCTGTGATAGGTGAGCTTCCGCTGGAATTCCGTCAGTTCGTCGCGGGCCGGCAGTTCGCCGTAGATCAACAGGTAGGCCGTTTCGACGAACGAGGCATGCTCCGCCAGTTGCTCGATCGGATATCCGCGATAACGCAGGATCCCCTTCTCGCCGTCGATGAAGGTGATGCGGCTTTCGCAGGCGCCGGTGTTGCCGTAGCCGGGATCGAGCGTCACCAGCCCCGTGTCCCTGCGGAGCGCGCCGATGTCGATGGCCCGTTCCCCTTCGGAACCTTCGATGACGGGGAGTTCCAGTTCCCGGCGATCGAACAGCAACTTCGCGGACGTCATGGCGGCTTTCCGTGAACAATGGAATGCGGTGCGTGCGGATTCCCGGGGGCAAGCCCTCATCTTATTGTTTGGAAGCCCGCAAGGCGACGCAACCGAGGCGGTTTCGCTCGCGAAAGATCCTCGTGATCGGCCCCCGCGACGCTTGCGGTTTCGCGACGGGGTGAGGATCAGTTCCACCGCGCGACCGTCGCGACCGCCTGGGACAGCCGCTCTTGCAGCGATTCCTTTTCGTCCGGCGGGCAACAGCCGATGCAGGAACGCAGCAGGTCGATCGCCGAGCCGGGGCGTTCCGCCCGCAGCGAAATCAGCGCCAGATCGCGGCGTTCGACGTAAGAGGCGGGTTGCAGGGCGGCGAGCCGATGCTGTACCATCCACGCCGCCGGCCAGTTCTCCTGCCGGGCGTGCAGCGCCTTCAGATTGTTGAGCATTCGCAGGACGATCGCCTTCGGACGGGCCGGACGGAGCGCGAAGCGGAGTTCGTCGGTCGGCAACCCGGTGAGCTTGCCCAGCCAGGCGAGACATTCGCCCGCGGTCATGATTCGCCCGCCGGCGTAGGCGTCGATGAACAGCGGTCCGTCGATCGATTCGTAGCGGGCGAGGAAGTGCATCGGGGCGGAAACTCCCTTCAGCTCGATTCCGACCCGTTCCGCCACGGCCATGTACAACAGAGACAGGCTGATCGGAATGCCTTGCCCGGTTTCGATCACGCGGTTCAGGTAACTGGAATCGGCCCGGTCGAACGCGGACGGTTCGCCGCGGATGCCGTGAGTTTTGCTCAGGCAGCGGCTCAGTTCCCGCAAGGCTTCGCGCTCATCGGCCGCATTCGCGATGGCCGACGAGAGTTCGTCGGCCCGCGCGTCGAGCCAGTCGAGCGTCGTCTCGAACTCGACCGCGGGACAGGCGTCGCGGGCCAACTCGAGGGCGGCGAGGGTCAGGTCGACATCGTTCCGCCGCGTCAGCAGCTTCAGGAACTCGGTATCGCAGCGGAAGTCGCTGTCCGTCGGCATCCCAGTCGGCCCTGGCGTGACGTGAAAGGAGGTTGAGAAGAAAGCGGCGCCCCCTTCCATCGGATTCTATTCGCGGGACGGAACCGAGACAATCGCGCTTTCCGAGGGAAAAGTTCATCGCGCGACATGCCGGAACCGAGGATTCGTCCCCCGCTCGCGGAGGATCAGCGTCGATCAGTGATTATCAGTGTTCTTTCCATCGCACGACGCAGCGAAGAAGGTGGAACGCCGATCCACGCTGATCTTCACTGATCCTTCCGCGGACCGGCGGTCGACGAATCTCGACTGGGAACCGTCGCAAATCGCTCTCCACGATGCTCGGCTTTCATCCGTGCTCATCCGTGCAATCCGTGGTCGTGAATTCGCGCACTACTGAGGATCGTTGTACTCCGGCCATTCTTGCCGATACGATGGCGGCATGTCCCGCGAAGCCATTTTCGAAGCCAGTCTCGGTTACTTCCTCGGACCGGTCCGCGAGTTTCTACGCGACGACTCCGTCTCCGAGATCATGGTCAACGGGCACGACGAGATCTACGTCGAGAGGCACGGCCGACTGTTCGAGACGAAAGCCGCATTCCCCAGCGAAGACGCGCTGCTCTCGGCGGTGCACAACGTCGCCCAGTACGTGGGACGCGAGATCGACGAAGACCGGCCGATCCTCGACGCCCGCCTGCCCGACGGCTCCCGCGTGCACGCCGTCATTCCCCCCAGCGCCCGGCGGGGAACGTATCTCACCATCCGCAAGTTCCTCCGCGACGTGCTTTCGCTCGAGGACTTCGTCCGGCTGAACAGCATTTCCGAACCGGCCCGCGAATTCCTCGACCTGTGCGTGAAATTGCGGAAGAACATGCTCGTCGCCGGCGGCACCGGCACCGGGAAGACCTCGCTGCTCAACGCCGTCTCGACCTCCATTCCCGTCGACGAGCGGGTCGTCGTCATCGAGGACAGTTCCGAGTTGCGGCTCGCGCAGCCGCACACGCTGTACCTCGAATCGCAGAAGGCGGATTCCGAAGGCCGCGGGGAAGTCAACATCCGCCAGTTGTTCGTGGCTTCATTGCGGATGCGGCCCGATCGCATTCTCGTGGGAGAAGTCCGCGGCGGCGAAGCGCTCGACATGGTGCAGTCGATGATCTCCGGGCACAGCGGCAGCCTGACCACCGTACACGCCACCTCCCCCCGCGACGCGATGGTCCGGCTCGAAACGTTGTCGCTGATGTCCGACGTCGACATTCCGATTTACGTGGCCCGGGCGCAGGTCGCCTCGGCCATCCATCTCATCGTGCAGATCAGCCGGTTCATCGAAGACGGCTCGCGGAAGATCACCCGCATCACCGAGGCGACCGGTCTCGACGATCACGACCGCTACACGTTCCGCGACCTGTTCGTCTCGCGGCTGACGGGGCGCACGCCCGAAGGCCGGCTGGCGGCGTCGCTCGATTGGACCGGGCAAAAGCCTTCGTTCGCGGCGGAACTGGAGGAACAGGGGCTGAGCGAAAGCGCACGCCTGACGCGCGACCTGTGGAACGCGTGACTTTTCTCACCGCGGCGGCGCGTTCGTTCGGCGAAGGCCGAGTCTATTCCACCGTCACGCTCTTCGCCAGATTCCGCGGGCGGTCGACGTTGCAGCCGCGCAACAGCGCGATGTGGTACGACAGAAACTGCAGCGGGATCACGTTCACCAGCGGTTGCAGGTACTCTTCGACCTCGGGAACGTAGATCACGTCGTCGGCGAGGCGGGCCACGCGGTCGTCTCCTTCGCAGGCGATGGCGATCACCGGGCCTTTGCGGGCCTTCACCTCTTCCATGTTGCTCATCACCTTCGAGTGAATCCCGCCCCGCGGGACGACGAACACCGTCGGCGTGACCTCATCGACCAGGGCGATCGGGCCGTGCTTCATCTCGGCGGCGGGATAGCCCTCCGCGTGGACGTAGCTGATTTCCTTCAGCTTGAGCGCCCCTTCCAACGCCACCGGAAAGTTGTATAGCCGCCCGAGATACAGGAAATTGTCGAACCGGTGGTACTTGTCGGCAACCTCCTGGCAGATGTCGTGGCATCCCAGCGTGCGGCGGACGATCTCGGGCATTTCCACCAGTTGCCGGATGATCCGCTGGCCCATCGGGTACGACAGGTGCCGCATCCGCCCGAAGTACAGCGCGAGCAGCGTGAGCACGGTGATCTGCGAGGTGAAGGCCTTGGTCGAGGCGACGCCGATTTCCGCCCCCGCCCGCAGATACACGCCGCCGTCCGCCTCGCGGGCGATCGTCGAGCCGACCACATTGCAGATCGCGAGCGCCGGCAGTCCCTTCCGCTGGCACTCGCGCATGGCGGCGAGCGTGTCGGCCGTTTCGCCGGATTGCGTGATCGCGAAGACCATCGTGCGGTCGGTGAGCGGCGGGTTGCGGTATCGCAATTCGCTCGCGTATTCGACCTCGGTCGGAATGCGGGCGAACTCCTCGAACAAGTACTCGCCGACGAGTCCCGCATGCCAGCTCGTCCCGCAGGCCGTGAGCACGATGCGATCGACCCGGCGAAGCTGCGGCGGCGTGAGGTTCAACCCGCCGAAGTGCGCCGTCGCCTCGTCCTCGTTCAACCGGCCGCGGAGCGCGTTCTCGATCGCCTGCGGCTGCTCGTAGATTTCCTTCAGCATGTAATGCGGGAAATCGCCGAGATCGATGTCGGTCGAGACCTGGTCGAGGGTCTGGATCGACGGGGACAACTGCCCGGAGTCGCGGTGGATCAACTCCATGCCGTCCGCCGTGAGGATGACCATTTCATGGTCGGCGAGGTAGACGACTTCATCGGTGTAGCCGATCAGCGGGCTGGCGTCGCTGGCGACGAAGTGCTCTCCCTTGCCGATGCCGACGACCAGCGGACTGCCGACGCGGGCCGCCACGATCAAATCGGGGCAGTCGCGGAACAGGATCGCGAGTCCGTAGGTTCCCTTGAGCTTCCGCAACGAGACTTCGACAGCCTGGATGCAGGTCGTCTTGTCGTCGGGGCTGCCGCCGAGTTTGATCTGCTCGTCGAGGTGATGGGCGATCAGATGGGCGACGACTTCGGTGTCGGTCGCGGTGCGAAAGACGTAACCCAGTTCCTGCAGGCGATCGCGGAGAAGCGTGTAGTTCTCGATCACGCCATTGTGCACCAGCACGACTTCACCGTTGCCTCCCACGTGCGGATGGGAGTTGGCGTCGGTGGTGGCGCCGTGCGTCGCCCAGCGGGTGTGGCCGATCCCGACGGAACCGGAGATCGGCTGCGACTCGACCAGGGCGGCCATCTCGCAGACGCGGCCGGCTTTCTTGCGGATGGTGATTTCGCTTCCGTGCTGGACGGCGATCCCCGCGCTGTCGTATCCGCGATACTCCAGGCGGTGCAGTCCCTCGACCAGCAGATCGGCGACCTGCCGATATCCCACGTAACCGACGATTCCGCACATGCGGCGCGCTCCCTCGCTCTGGAATGAGCCGGCGATCCCTGCCGGCCGTGGAATCGAAGGGCGGGAAGATATCAAACCCGCCGGACAAGGGTCAACGGGGATCGAGCGAGAAGACCCGAGAAGACGGTCGTGCGACGCAGCTTGCACGGGGCGATTCCTGCGCGCCGCGTGAAAATCGCCATTCCCGGACGGAGGCCGTGCGGAGTCCCCCTCTCCCCTTGTGGGGGAGAGGGCCGGGGTGGGCTGCACAAAATGCGTGTCGGTGGGTGGTTCCCGATGCCGAGGCTTTCAATCCTGAAGGGATTGCACACCACAGTTGAGCGACGACCACCGCGGCTCGACCCTGTAAGGCAGCTGCGGCGAAATGAACTACCGGTCGGGTGGCTGGGGTCGATCTGCCGGG
>JBBDNT010000088.1:0-6458 GCA_040877445.1 Planctomycetaceae bacterium | reverse complement strand
GACGGGGGCTTTCGCTGCGCGAAGCGCCCCCGCCACCCGACTTTTTTCCACACGCGAGTGAGAATTGCCACACCCGAGCCGAATCGCGCCGCCGGCCCGCCGCCGCTCAACTTCCCCCCAGCAGTTCGCGGACTTTCGCCCCCACGTCGTCCGCCCGCATCAGCGTCTCGCCCACCAGGATCGCCCGCACGCCGGCGCGCTCCAGCGAGGCCACGTCGCCGCGGTTGCGGATCCCGCTTTCGCTCACCAACAGCGTTTCCGCCGGCACCCGCTCCGCCAGGCTCAACGTGTGCTCCAACGTCGTCTCGAAGGTCCGCAGGTCGCGGTTGTTGATGCCCAGCAATCGCGGCCGCAGCGCGAGCACGCGGTCGAGGTTCTCCGGACCGTGGATCTCGATCAGGGCGTGCATGCCGATCTCGGCCGCCGAATGGTACAGCCACGCCAGCGACGCGTCGTCGAGGCACTCGGCGATCAACAGCACGCAATCCGCCCCGGCGGCCCGGGCCTCGAGGATCTGGTACGGGTCGAGGACGAAGTCCTTCCGCAGCACGGGAATCTCAACCGCCCGCCGCACCTCGCGGAGATGATCGAGATGCCCGCCGAAGAAGTGCTCGTCGGTCAGAACGCTAAGACACGCCGCGCCGTGCCGTTCGTAACCGGTCGCGATCGCCACGGGATCGAACTCCGCGCGCATCACTCCCGCGGACGGCGACGCCCGTTTGACCTCGGCGATCAGCCCGATGCCCGGCGCGCTCGCCAGGGCCGCGGCGAAATCGCGCGGGGGCGGGGCGGCGGCGACGAGTTCCGCCAGTCGCTCGGGCGGACACAGCCGCTGCGCCTCGGCGATTTCGATCCGCTTGCGGGCGACGATGCGATCGAGAACGTTTTCCACGGCAGCTTCCACGGGAACCCGATGCGGTTCGGAACGAGAAGGAAATCCGTCGGGGGCGTTCGATGGGTTCCGCATCCCTCGCGACGCGTCCCGATCATATCGCCTGCCGCGCTCTCGCCAAACCCCGGCGCGCATCGGCGGCACCCGACGTCGTAGGACGGAATTGTATTCCGTCCGCCAGAGCACCGTTGCAGGCTCTTCGATCACCAGAGTCTCGCCCGAAGTTCGCGGGCGGGCACGACGGAATACAATTCCGTCCTACCCGCCCGTGCGATCGACCCACGAGATCAAGGTTGAAGAGGTAGTAGCGACGACGACTGCTCCGCCATTCGGGTCAAGTGTTTCGAAAACACCATCGATCGACATCGACGAGAATCCGCGGAGCTTTGCGGAGTGCCAGGGGCTTGGGCTTCTCGGCGAACTGAAGTTCGCCCTACGAAGCCGACGCGTCGAACTCGACTTCCGCCGATCGGGTCAAGGGTCAAGCGTTGCGATTCGAGAAGAGCCGCGTCACCGGCGTGAAAGTCCCCCCTACGAGTTCCGGACGATCCGATCGGCTCGACACCGATCGACGCGACCCGAAGTCCGCCCCAAATTCGACCACACCATCCGCCCCGGCCCGAAAAGCACGGAATAGTTGTCGGACGGGTTCTATTTCGCCGCCTTCACGGAAAACCGCGCCTCGTAGGCGACGCTGGAGATGAAGTGCGTGGCGGTCACGTAGTCGTTGACCGGCATCCCCTCCTTCAGTTCCGCCTTCACGAGTTCCTGCATTTGCTTGCAGGCCGCCTGGATTCCGTCGAACCCGCTGGAGTTCTCGCCGCTGTCCCCGGGCGTCCGCCCGTGGTACAGCAGGTCGAGCTTCGTCCGCAAGTCGGCGTATCGCGCCCCGCGGAGCACGAACGGCCAACGGAGGACGGTGCTGTCTTGATCGAGGCCGTACTGGTCGGCGGTCAGGCGATGCGCCGCGCTCATCTGCTCCAACGTCTTCTGGTACAGCGCGACCTGCTCGCGAACGTGGGCGTCCGAGGCTTCCCGGTGCTGCTGCGTGGCCTGGTCGCGCTTCGCCGAGGTCTCCAGGGCCGTGTCTTGCGCCAGGCCGACGTTCTGAAGGTAGCCGGCGACCGCTTGCTGATGAATGTCCTGCGCCTGCGCGGTGTAGACGCGCCCCTGTCCCACGCCGGCGGCCGCCTGTCCGAAACCGGCCATCGCGACTCCCGCCCCCATCCCCGGCGAGACCGCCCCGTAGCCCCCGAATCCGCCGTAGCCGCCGACCACCGGCACGTAGCCGTGTTCCGGGTGGTAGGTCATCCGATAGGGGTTCACCGCGTGATGAACCACCTGGGCCGACGCCTCCCGCGCTCCGACGATCGCCAACGCGAGCGCCAAACCGAACAGCCGAACGCCGCGAAATTCGAAACCGTGCATGTCGTCACTCCTGTCGTCGAGGAACCGTCGAACGCGGATGAGCATGTTCTTGATGTTGTCCCACGCGCCGAACTGGAAGACGTCATTCGTCGGCGTCCATCAGCGGTCGAAGGTCGTCCCGCCGCGGCCTCCGTGCGACGCCGGCAGTATGCGCCGCGCGCCGGGGCGGGGCAAGGAGCCGGACTCGCCGGGGGAGGAGATTTCGCGAAACCGCAAGCGTGCGGGGTGCCCTCGGCGAACGTGGGATGTCCCCGCGCGTTTTTTCCGATTCGGGCGGGATCTTCTTGACTCGCGCGCGACGGCTGGGATAGGGTGGCGAGGGCGACCTTCAATCTCGAATCGAGGGGAGACGCGGCATGGACACGACCCTGTGGGTGCTCATCGGCTTGGCGGTGTTGGCGGCGATCGCGGCGATGATGGCGATCGGCATCTACAACCGCCTCGTCACGCTCCGCAATCGCTACAAGAACGCCTTCAGCCAGATCGACGTGCAGCTCAAGCGGCGGTACGACCTGATCCCCAACCTCGTCGAGACCGCCAAGGGCTACATGAAACACGAGCGCGAGACGCTGGAAGCGGTGATCGCCGCCCGCAACCAGGCTGTCAACGCCGAGCAGGCCGCCAGCCGCAATCCCGGCGATCCGCAGGCGATGGGCGCCCTGATGGGGGCCGAAGGCGCGCTCACCGGCGCGCTGGGCCGGCTGTTCGCGCTCTCCGAGGCGTATCCCGATCTGAAGGCCAACCAGAACATGCTCTCCCTCCAGGAAGAGCTGACCTCGACGGAGAACAAGGTCGCCTTCGCCCGGCAGTCCTACAACGACGCGGTGATGCAATACAACACCCGCCGCGAAGTCTTCCCCGACACGATCCTCGCGAGCGCCTTCAACTTCCAGGAAGCGACGCCGTTCGAAATCGAACAACCAGCCGAACGCGAAGCCCCCCGCGTCTCGTTTTGACCGATCGGCGGGTAGGACGGATTTGTAATCCGTCCGCTCCGCATATCGTCGGAAAGCCGAACAACCGGCGGACGGAATTCAATTCCGTCCTACGAACCTTACGAACGACCATCAGCAGGCGCCATCGATGACCGGTGAGAGCTGGAACCTCGACCCACCGCCCGGATTTCGCGGTTTGGATCCAGAGCGTCCGATCACGGCCTATCACCGGCACCTGCCGCACTGGCGACAGGATGGAGCCACCTATTTCGTCACGTATCGCCTCGCCGATTCTCTTCCCCAGACGAAACTTCGCGAACTCGACGCATGGAAGCGCGAATGGCTGAGCAAGCACGGCCTTCGCTGGACCGATTGGACGTCGATCGCTCGATCCGGACTCCCGCGCGAGAAGTGGGACGAGTACGCCCGGGAACTGATGCGCAAGATCGAGCGCTGGCTCGACGAGGGGTTGGGCGATTGCTGGTTGAAGCGATCCGACCTTCGGAAATTCGCGGACGACGCCCTATGTCATTTCGATGGAGAGCGATACGAACTCGGCTGCTACGTCGTCATGCCGAATCACGCGCATGCACTCATCCGGCCATTGCATCCGGCCGAATATCCGCTCGAAAGAGTGCTCCAGGGCTGAAGCGGCATTCGGCCCGAGATATCAACATCCGATTGGAACGCGACGGCGCCCTGTGGCAGGAAGAAAGCTTCGACCGAATCATTCGCGATGCCGAGCATCTGTGGCAGTGCCTGCAATACATCGGCCGCAATCCGCGCTTCGCCGGCTTGCCAAGGGATGCCTATTCACTCTGGGTCAATCCGAAATGGGAAGCCTGCGGCTGGCGTTTCGAGTGACTCAAACGGCGGGTAGGACGGATTTGTAATCCGTCGTGCCCGCATATCGTCGGAAAGCCGAACAACCGGCGGACGGAATTCAATTCCGTCCTACGGGAAAACGAAATCAATGGCGATGGATTTCTTCGCGCAGCAGGACGCCGCCCGGCGCAAGACCGGTTTGCTCGTCTTCTATTTCATCCTCGCCACCGCGTTCATCATCGCGGCGATTTACGGCGTGTTCGTCGCGGCTTTCCTGTACGGCCGGCAGCATCGGCAGTCGCATCTCGAAACCGCCGCGCCGATGGTCGAACTCTGGCATCCGGAGTTGTTCCTCGCCGTCGCCGGAGGCACCCTCGCCGTCATCCTCGGGGGCAGCGCCTTCAAGACCGCCTCCTTGAACGGCGGCGGCGAAAGCGTCGCCCGCCAGTTGGGAGGACGCCCCCTGCCCCCCGACACCGCCGACCCCGACGAACGCCGCCTGTTGAACGTCGTCGAGGAAATGGCCCTCGCCTCGGGCACCCCGGTCCCCACCGTCTTCGTGCTCGAAGACGAGCGGAGCATCAACGCCTTCGCCGCCGGATACACGCCCGGCGACGCCGTCATCGGAGTGACGCGCGGCACCCTCGAACATCTCGACCGCGACGAACTGCAAGGCGTGATCGCCCACGAGTTCAGCCATATTCTCAACGGCGACATGCGGCTCAACATCCGGCTGATCGGCCTGCTGCACGGAATCCTGTTGATCGCCCTGATCGGCTACGTGCTGGTTCGTTCCGCCGCCGTTTCCTCTTCCTCGTATCGCTCGCGGCGCAGCCGGAACAACAGCGGCGCGGCGCTGCTGCTGTTCGGCGCGGCATTGATCGCGATCGGCTACATCGGCGTGTTCTTCGGCCGGCTCATCAAGAGCGCGGTCTCGCGGCAACGGGAGTACTTGGCGGACGCCTCGGCCGTGCAGTTCACCCGCAACCCGGAGGGCATCGGCGGAGCGCTCAAGAAGATCGGCGGACTGGCCCGCGGCTCGCGCATCCAGGACGGGCATGCGGAAGAGGCGAGCCATCTGTTCTTCGGCAACGCGCTGCGGCAGTCCATGTTCGGATTGCTGGCGACGCATCCGCCGCTCGACGTGCGCATCAAGCGGATCGACCCGAGCTTCGACGGCAAGTTCCCTCGGGTCGAATCGCATGAACGCCCCGCCCCGGAAGACGCGTCGCCGGCGTCGATCGGACCGCGGACCAGGCCCATCCCCGGCATCGGCTTCGCGGCGTCCGAATCGTACCGCGGAAGCGGCACGACGCCGACGGGAAGCCCGCCCCCTCCGCGCGGCGGGTTCGATTCCGCGGCGGTGATGGCGACGATCGGCGCGGTGCGGTCCGAGCACTTGAACCACGCGCGGGCGATGCTCGCCTCGATTCCGGACGAAGTCCGCGCCGCCGTTCACGATCCGCACGGCGCGCAGGCGGTGATCTTCCTGCTGTTGCTCGACGACGATCGGCCGGTCCGCCGGATTCAACGCGAGTGGCTCGACGAGCACGCGCCGCCGGATGTTCGCGCGCGGATCGCGGCGCTCCAGTCGCACGCCGAGAACCTTCCGGCCGCGGCGCGGGTTCCGCTCGTCGAGATGGTCTTCCCCGCGCTGCGGGCGCTCGAGGCCGACGAATACGCCCGTTTCCGCAAGAACGTCGAGGCAATGGTCCGCGCGGATCGGCGGCTGGCGCTGTTCGAATACACGCTGCGGCGGATGTTGCTGAGGCATCTCGATGCGCACTTCGATCGAAAGAAACCGGTCGTCGTTCAATACTACGCGCTGCGGCCTCTGCTCGACGAATGCGCGGCCTTGTTGTCGGCGCTGGCGCACGTCGGCCACAAGGATCCCGGCGAGGCGGCCCGCGCCTTCCAGACCGGCGCTCGGCTGCTGGACTCCGACGGCGCTGCGCTGCGGTTGTCGCCGCGCGAGTGGTGCAATCTCGACGTCGTGGACCCGGCCTTGGCGAAGCTGGCGGAAACGTCGCCCGCGATCAAGAAGCGCGTGCTGACCGCCGCGCTCGCCTGCGTGACGGCGGACCGGCAGGTGACGGTCGCGGAGGGAGAATTGCTGCGCGCGGTCGCGGACGCCCTCGATTGCCCGATGCCGCCGTTGCTGTCCGGCGTCGAAGGGTGATTTCCCGCCAAGGGCAAGTCCCCTCGCCCCCGGGCTTTGCTCGCGACCGTCGTCATCGACTTCGGATCCGCAAAGGAAGAGTGGCTCGAGAGCGCGCGTGGGGTGGCACGTCCTGAGGCTTTGCGAAGGGCGTGGGGATCGCCCGGCACGCCCTCTTCGTCGTCGCGGCGCGATCCGGACGGCCGAAATGCCGTCGCGG
>JBBDNT010000087.1:0-6468 GCA_040877445.1 Planctomycetaceae bacterium | reverse complement strand
TCCACACCCGCAGTTGGGCGGCGAACAGTACCAACGAGCGCGTTCGCCAGCGGGCGGAGATCGACAGGCTCCGGTCCGAGGTGTTCATGCTCCGCGAGGAGATCCGCATCAAGGACGCGCGGCTGGAACGGCTCGACGCAAAGCACCGGCCCCGCTTCTCGCCGACCGAACGGATGGCGATCCTCGAACTCCGCGCCGCCCGCGGCTGGTCCCAGCAACGAACTGCTGACGTCTTTCATGTGTCCGCCGCGACGATCGCCTCGTGGTGCAAACGACTCGACGAGGAGGGGCCGAATGCGCTGGTTCGGCCCCGTGAGCCGGTGAACCGCTTCCCCGATTTCGTGCGGTACATCGTGCGTTCGCTGGAGATGGTCTGCCCGTTTCTCGGGAAGCGGAAGATCGCGCAGATGCTCGCACGCGCCGGATTGCACCTCGGTGCGACGACCGTCGGACGCATTCTGCGGGAACCGCACCGTCCCGCCGAAGCTGCTCGCTCGCCGGTCGCGGATCATCGCCACACCGCGAAGCGCCCGAACCACGTCTGGCACGTCGACCTCACCGTCGTGCCGACCGGTTCCGGTTTCTGGATACCGTGGCTGCCGAACGCCCTGTTGCAGCGTCACCCGTTCGCTTGGTGGCTCGCGGTGGTGGTCGATGGCTACTCGCGGTGCATCGTGGGTTTTGCCGTCTTCGACCAGCAGCCCGATTCCGATGCCATCCGCGGCCTTCTCGGCCGAGCGATCCGCGCGGCTGGTGCCGCCCCGAAATATCTCATCTGCGATCGCGGCGTCCAGTTCGACTGCCGGGGCTTTCGAGACTGGGCGAAGCGACGCGGCGTTCGGCTGCGATATGGAGCGATCGGGCGACACGGCAGCCTCGCGGTCATCGAGCGGTTGATCGGGACGTTGAAGCGCGAGGGACTGCGGCGAATCCTCGTGCCGTTCCGCCGCGATGCCTTTCGCCGGGAAGTCGATTGCCTCGTCTACTGGTACAACGAGCACCGGCCTCATGCAGCGCTCGACGGTGCCACGCCGCACGAATTCTACCACGGTCTCAACCTTGCGAGCCGCCTGCCGCGGATCGAGCCTCGGCCGGATTGGCCACGGCCATCGCCGTGCGCCGCGCCGCAGACGCTGGTTGCCGGCCGGCCCGGTGAGCGGTGCGAACTCGAAATCGAGTTCGTCGCCGGGCGGCGGCACCTGCCTGTCGTGACGTTGAAGCGGGCGGCGTAGGTGCCGAACCTCGAAGCGGAAGCGTGCAATTGCGAGGGGACGGTGCGCGCCGGCGATGCCGATTCGTTCGCAAGTCGGTTCGGATTGCCAAAGATCGAACATCCTGGAATCGACCCGACCGGCCGACGAAGCCGGAGGGCGTATACGCCCGGTTACTCAAGATTCGGTGGACCGCCACACCGGACCTACGAGACTTCCCGCCATGAATCGGGCCAATGGCGTCCCCACGGAAAATCTCGTGCCTCATTTCGAGTCAACAATCCAAGACCGACCGACGCCAACAGGCATAGTCTAGTCATTCCCCAAAACACAACAATTCCGATTGAGTACGATGCCAGAACAACCATTCTCCACTCTTCAGGAGTCGGGTTTCTCTGGATGAATTCGTAATAAGGAATAAACCTGATCAGCACTGTCGCCGCGATCCCGAAAACAACTGCTACCATCTTTATCGTAATGCTCACCCACAGCAAATGCCTCTTGACTCTCCTTCCATGCATGTACGTGCAGTGGGTCAATCGGAAACTGCGATGGTCCTCGGTGGACATGGTACTTCATCCTCTGAAGGAGCCTCGGTCTAAACGTGATTGATTCCTCAGAAATCGCGGTTCCGCGTGAAGATTCCGTCAGCGGCATCTCTGCCAATACTTTACGCACGCTGTCGGCCAAGCATGCCGGCCAGGACAATCCGCATGGACAATCTCCCCGAAATATTCAAGCAGCCCTTCCGCAACCATTTGAGCAAAGGAGTTCAACACTGCACTGCCGAGTTCGATTGGGGGAGCCGCTGCTCCAAGAATATCAACGGCACAATCAAGTGCGGCGATCCAAGTAAGATGCTTGGCCCGGTGCAGATCCCCTGCGCAATGTGCCGAAACGACATTGAGAACCTCACAAGCACAGTCCAGAGCGCCAACAAGACCGCCGACAATTGGGATCGGGCCAGTGAGGATATCGGCAATCCCAACCAATCCACAGGCGCACTGCAGGGCATCCTTGTAACACTCATCGATACTAGAATTGTAGTACGAACAGAATGTAAAGTCCTGGCCCTTGCACCCTGGAGGACATCCGGCAATACATCCAGTGTACCAGGGGTTCCACCATCTGGGCAAGTACAACGTAGCACACAAGTCCTCGCAGTCAATGACGCATCGCCTGAAATTAGGAGCTGCAATAAGGCCGCTGGGGTCGACGAATACGACGGGGGAATTGAACGAGTAGTTGAAACGATTGAATGTACCGTCGAAAGCACGTCTAAATGGATCCGCCGACCACCACCGCGCGATCGCCGGTTCATAGGTTCGTGCACGAACCTGAAGCGTTCCGGTGTCGGCGTCTGTGTAGTAGCCCTTTTCCCCGACCCACCAGAACGGATCCTCGGATGTGCCGGTTCGGTCGCGTCCAATGCCCCAGGCGTCGTAGAGGTTGGTGTCGGTGACCTGCTGGGAAGAGTCGGTGAGCGCGCGGGTAGAGCCGAGGCTGTCGAAGTGGTAGTAGCTCGTGTCGTTGCCGCGGCGCTGGGAGATCAGGTTGCCATACAGGCCCGGCTCGTGCGTGTAGGTGGCCTGGGTGGTCCCGAACTCATCCTTCTCAAGGAGGATGTTGTCGCTCTTCGGGTTCCAGAGGTATTTCGTCGTGGTCATCGTTGGGCCTCCAGCTTCCGTGATTCTGCACGGATGTCATGTGGTTTGTCAAGCGCGAATCCAGTAATTCAGACGTTCCGACGTTCCTATTTACGCAACGGTCGTCGCGGCCGCAGGCCATCGTGGCGCTCTCCCGAGTGCTGCTTCGTCATGCGGGCCGGTGGTGGAGATCAGAACCAAGGGCAGAGGTAGCCGGAGTCGCGATGACATCCGTCGTCGAAGCGATTTCATCGAGTCGTGTCATTCGTAATACTCCGTCACGATCACGACACCATCCGATCCGTCGCCGCCGCCGACGTTCACCGTGGTCGCCGCTCTCCCGCCTCCGCCACCGCCGCCGTATCCGCCGCTCGCGGCGGCTCCATTGTTCGATCCGGCGTTGCGGAGGAGCGGCGGTGTTCCGTATCCCAAGAAGGAACTTCCGCCGGGCGGGCTGCCGGTCTCGCCGTTTGGTGTCCGAATCGGTCCATTCTGCCCGGAGATGTTGAGGTCGCCTCCGCTGCCGGTACCGCCGGCAGGCACAACCGCGGTGTCTGAACCGGAGTTACCGCCGCCGCCGCCGGTGGCGGAGCAATGCGATCCGAACGAGGAGGTGCCGCCGGCCGACCCTGAGTTGGCTCCGGCGGACGCTCCGGAACCGCCGGCCCCCACCGTGACGGTCTCGGTCGATCCGAGTGACCCGGCGGCGATGAACTTGCGCGCGTAGCCACCTCCGCCTCCGCCCGCGCCGGCCGTCCCGCCGGTTGCCGCGCCACCGCCGCCACCACCGCCCCCCTGCACTTCGACGATGACAAACGCGAGCCCTCCAGGCTTGTTCCACGTCCCGCTCGACGTGAATATCTGCACGGTCGGAGGGGTGCTGGAGAAGCTGCGGAGCACCCGGCGATTTTCAGGGTTGTAGGCCATCGTCACACGGCTTCCTGAAGGGAGCACGACGAGGATGTTCCGGTTCTCGTAGTCCCAGACGTTCGTCGTGCGTTCGCCGCTGGGTTCGAGGACGATCTGCTGGTTTCCGTCGGCGTCGAAGGTGTAGCGGCGGCCGGTTTCCTGATCATTGCTGTCCCACGCGAACGTGGTGCGGTTGCTCCGCGCGTCGATCCGCAGAACCTGTCGTCCGGCATCGTCGTAGGCTTTCGTCGTCCGGCGGTCGAGTGGATCGATGAACTGCGTCTCGCGTCCCGCCGCGTCGTAGGTGAAGGAGTTGCGGTTGCCACGCTGATCGACGAGTGCCGTCCGTCTGCCGGCGGCGTCGTAGACGGTGGTGGTCCGGTGGTCGAGTGCGTTGATCTGCGCCATTCCGCGTCCCAGCGGGTCGTAGAGCGTCGTCGTCCGCTGATTCGCGGCGTTGCGGACCGCGATCGGCTGACCCGCATCGTCGTAGGTGGTCGTCGTGCGGCGGTCAAGGGCGTCGATCGAGGCGACCGGCTGACCGGCCGCGTCATAGACCATCGTCGAGCGGTGGGCGAGCGGATCCTCGGTGGCGATCCGCCGCCCCGCGAGGTCGTAGCTGAAGCTCGTGCGATTGCCGAGCGGATCCCGTATCGCCTTCACCTGGCTGGCGGCGTCGTAGATCGTCGTGGCGCGCTGGCCCAGCGGGTTGACCGATGCAATGGTCCGACTGGCCGCATCGTACACCGTCGTAATGCGCTGGGAGAGCGCATTGACGTTGGCGACCGTGCGGCCGTTCGCGTCGTAGACCATCGTCGAGCGGAAGCCGCGGGCGTTCGTGACGGCGACGCGGATCGAGCGGACGAGGTATTCGATCGCCTCCTCGTGCTGCCGGGCGTCGGCGTGCGTCATCCCGAGGTTGAACAGCACGAACGGGTGCTCGGGGCGTTCCGCGAGGTCCAGCCGCAACAGCCGGAAGTCGCGCTCCAGCTTCCGCCGCCGGGACTCCGGACCGTGGTCGGCGCCGGAATGGACGACGTACACGTCGCTCCAGGCGACGTCGCCGTCGGCCCGCCGGATCGCCGCCAGGATCTGCTCGTGGATCCGCCCCTCGAACCGCAGGTCCGGCCGGTTCCGGAAGAGCTTCACGTGGTCCACGACCGTCAGATCCTCATCCCCTTTGGGACCGGGACAGTGGACCTGCATCACGAAGCCGAGGATGTTCTCGGCGTGCCGCCCCAGCGCCAGCTCGCGCAGCGTCCGGCCGCATTCGGCCAGGATCGTGTCGTCGGAGTCCATCCAGAAAACCCACTCGCCCCGGGCCGGCTCCAGCGAGACGTTCCGCGCCGCCGCGAAGTCGTCGCGCCACGGGAAATGGAAGACCCGCGCCCCCAACTCCCGACAGATGTCCGGCGTGCGGTCTGTCGAGCCGGTGTCGACGACGACCATCTCGTCGACCCACGGGCGGATGCTCTCCAGGCAGGGGCGGATCGTCTTCTCGTTATCGCGGACGATCATGCACAGCGACAAACGGACCGGCCGCGGGACGAGCCGCAGACCGCCGCCGTCCGCGACCTCCAATCCGAACCGGGGTGGAGCCGCGGGCGATGGTTCGGGCGGCGCGTCGGCAGCCTCGGGAACGGGTTCCGCGGCCGGCGCGATCAGGTCGCCGCGACCGTTCCCGGAGTCGAGACCTTGTTCGTTCGCAACCGTCCCGGCGGAACGATCTTCCCGATCCGCAGACCGAACGTCGGCGACTTGGCGGCCTTCCGCGCCGCCAGGTGCCGGTCCGCCTCGATCTGGTCGCGGAGCGGGTGCTGCGCCGCGGACGCGCCGTCCATGCTGGCGCTGGCGGGGGCCTGCGCGTTCTGCCGGATCGTGTCTTCGAGGTCGTCGGCCATCGGAATCTCCCGGAACGACCAGACCGGCGAGCGCAACGAAAAAGGCCGCGAGGGGGTGAGGCCCCTCACGGCCTGTTCGTTGCGCTGGTTTCACCGCCGGTAGCTAGCCCGCATTTCTCACCGGGTGGATACAACGAAACCGCCTCGACCGGCGTAAGTGGCGTAGTTCATGACCACTTTCGCATCACGGAGGAGGCGGTTTCATGTTTGCACAGTGTAGCACGGAGAGCCTCGAGTTTCAGCCCCTCGGCCGGCGCGAAGTCGTCGCGAATTTCGACGGCGGCACGATCACTTCCGATGCCGGCGGATTGCTGTTGCGCGAGATCGCCGAGAAGACCGGCGTGTTGCAACGCTTCGCCGAGTGCTTCACCGATCATCGCGATCCCGAGTTGATCGAGCACTCGGTGCTGGAACTCGTCTCGCAGCGCATCTACGGCCTCGCCCTCGGCTATGAAGACGTCGAGGACCACGACGATCTGCGGCACGATCCGCTCATCGCGGCATTGGTGGGCAAGACCGATCCCACCGGACAAAGCCGCGTGTTCGAGCGGGACCGCGGCAAGGCGCTCGCCGGCAAGAGCACGCTCAATCGATTGGAACTGACGCCGCCGGGCGCCGGCCCCGAGAGCCGCTACAAGAAGATCGTCGCCGATTGCGGCGACATCGACGAGTTCTTCGTCGACGCCTTTCTGCACGCGCACTCCCGCGCGCCGCGGGAGATCGTGATCGACCTGGACGCCACCGACGAACCGCATCAAGGAGCAGCAGTTGTACTTGTTCGCCGACCGCACCAGTTGCGGA
>JBBDNT010000086.1:0-6474 GCA_040877445.1 Planctomycetaceae bacterium | reverse complement strand
CCCGGCTTCTTCGAAACCGCAGAGGCCGCCGAGGTCGCGGAGAGGAACCGGCCGACAGATTCGCGCTTCATCAGTGCCCATCCGTGGAATCCGTGGTCGAAAATTCGCGCGGAAAGAACGGAAGTCGACCGTTTGCAGTGCGAAGTCGGACGCAAGCCGACCCGGCTCGTCCGCGTTCTTTCGTTTTTCCTTCGTGTCTTTTCCTTCGCGTCTTCGTGGCTTTTCTCGCCTTGGTCTTCCCATTGCGCCTTCGCGCCTTTGCGTGAGACCTTTGATTTCGGCCGTCCTTGCGCTGCGAATTCGGGGATCGCGGCGAGGTCGAGCCTCTCCGAACATCGACGAGGAAAGCGCGATCCGCCCGGTCCGAAAAGCACGGATTCGTTCTTGGACAGCTACGTAGGACGGAATTGAATTCCGTCCGCCGGAACACCATATCGGGCGATGCTGCGATCAACGATCTCGCCGGAGTCTCGCCGGAGGATGGCGCCGAGTCCCGGCGGGCGGGTACGACGGAATACAATTCCGTCCTACCGCCCGTTCGATCGACTCGCGAAATCGTGATTGACTTTGTACGACGGCGGGGATGGATGCTCGGAACTCCGACCCTCGACGTCGAGCTTGACCCCGCGTCGCGGACCGGATCATTTCAACGGAGCGATCGCGGCCCCGGATCAAAGACTTTCGAGAAAGGCCAGCAAGTCGGCGAGTTCCTTCTTCGCGATTCGCGTCCCGTTCGGGTGCCGGTGCTCCTCGAAGACGGCCCGTAGCGTGGCGGCGCGGTTGTCGTGGAAGAAGGAGTCCCGCTGGCTCACGCCGCGGAGCGACGGCGGATTGAACTCCGCGTGCCCGTCGTCGTCGCTCAGGCCGACGTCGTGCACCGCCTCGCTGGTGTAGTGCGGCGGGGCGTGGCAGGCCGCGCAGCCGTGCGACTCGAACACCGCGCGGCCGCGCGCGGCCGCTGCGCGATCGACCGCGCCGCGGGCGACCGCGATTCCGGGCGGCGATTCGAGCGTCTTCAGATAGGCGACGAGGGCCGTCACGTCGTCGTCGCGGACGTGGTCAGCCTGCATCGTCGTCTGGAGCGACTTCCTCACCTGGGCGTCGAGCGTCGAGGTGATCCCCCGCCACGCGAACGGGGCGGTGTCGTCCGTTCCCAGCACCGACAGCACGCGCTTCGCGGCGCCGAACGAGGCGTCGCCGAGGTTGTCGTTCAGGCTGCCGTTCGAATGTCCGTCGGTATGACAGCTATGGCAACTGAACCAGCCGTCGAGCGAGAGGGTCGCATCGTGGAACAGGCGCTCGCCCCGCTCCGCCAGAGTCGGCTCGCGCGGCGGGCCGAGCGGGATCGGCTCGCCGACCGTCACGTCGTCGAGGTCGAGGATCGCGAGTGAATCGGTCGAGGCATCGGCGACGACGACGCGCCGGCCGTCCTCCATCAACGCCAGCGCGACCGGCCGCTTGCCGAGCTTGCGCTGCAGAAACGGCTTGGTCGGTCCCGTGCGGATCGCGAGTTCGCCGATGCCTTCCAGGGCGATGACCGTCTGCCCGGCGGCGGTGACGAGAATGCTCGCGGGGTCGCCGGTGGCGCTGCCGGGACGGCCCAGCGGGTACTTGTAATCGACGGTGCGGTCCGGGGCGTCGTCCGCGAGTTCGCGCAGGGGAACGCTGCGGACGAAGTTCTGCATCAGGTTCCCCCAGAAGACGCGCTCGTGGTCGGTGTGGACCTCGGCATCGAGGAACTGATGCGAAACGAGCAGATCGCGGCCGTCCAGATCGAGCGCCAGTCCGCGGATGTTGTGCCCCGGCACGCGCTGCTCGGAAAGCAGCTTGCCGGTTTCGGCATCGACGATCGCGAGCCGGCCGCTGAAGGCATCGGCGACGACGACGCGGCGACCCTCGGCGACGAACATCGTTTCCCGCGGGGCGAACGGCAGATCGACGACGCGCTCGATGGTCGGCGGAGAATCGTCATTCGCTCGAAACAATTTCACCAGCGTCAATCGACGCGACCACAATGATGCGATCGCCGCCCGCGAGCCGTCATCGGCCACGGCGATCTTCACGGGATGCGCGGCGACGCCGAGGCGCGCCCCCACGGTCGGCGGCGCGAGTTCGTGCGTTTCGGCGGGGACGTCGAGGAGGAGCAGTTCGTGCGTTTCGTCGTCGACGACGAGCAGCGTTTCCGTGCCGGGAATGGACCGCACGTCCGACAGCCGCTTTCCGAGATCGATCTCCGCCACGACTTTCCGCGCGGCGAGATCGACGACCGAGAGACTCCCGATTTTCCGGTTGGCGACATAGGCCCGGTCGCCGATGAGAGCCAGCGCGATCGGTTGGCGCAATCGCGCCTGGCGAAACGCCGGAAGTTCCGGACGATCGCCCGCCGGACGATCGGTCGGCGGCGCGGGCGGCGCGGCGTTGTCGCCGAGCGCGACGGCCAGAAGCAGCGAAGCGACGACGCCCGCTCCGAACGCGGCGCGAACTCGGCTCATGGGAGACGGCTCCGGTGAATTCGCGTGATCGCCTTCGCTTCGATACAGTGGGGCAGACATTCGAGTCTGCCGTGACACGTTGCCGGAATGAAGCGACTCGCCGGGTGTCGCGGTCATTCCGGCATTCAGGTCGACTATCGCACTTGCCCGATCTTGCCGCACCAGCCAGGCCGGGCAGACAAGAACGTCTGCCCCACCGCGAACTCGCACCGAACTCAGGCGGAGAAGCTGCTGCCGCAGCCGCAGCTCTTCACCGCGTTCGGGTTGTCGAACGTGAAGCCGCGCTTGTCGATGCCTTCGTAGAAGTCGACGGTGGTGCCGTCGAGGTACAGCAGGCTCTTCTTGTTGACGGCGACCTTCACGCCGTGCTGCTCGCTGACGTGGTCCTGCGAATCGTCGACCTTGTCGTCGAAGCCGAGGCTGTACTGGAAGCCGCTGCATCCGCCGCCGGCGACGCCGACGCGGAGGACGGTGTGCTCCGGCATCTGCTTTTCGGTGATGATCCGCTTGACTTCGCCGGCCGCCGTTTCGCTGATCTTGAGTGACATCTTGAAACCTTCTCCGGTTGACCGTGGTTGAGAGTTGCCGTTCGCCCTGGACGAGGAACCGCGGCGCGGTCCGCCCGCGAGGAAATCATACCGTCCGGCCGCGGGCGGGACGAGGGATGCCCGGCGTCCTGCCGCGTCGGTGGGCCGCGCTTCGTGTCAGTATACGGCGAATGCGGGCGGGGAGACAACCTTTTCCGTTCGTGGTGCGCCGGTCGGACGATGTACGTCCGGCCTGCCAGGCGGGACGTGGAGCGCGGAGAAACGTTTCACCACGTAACCGGCTCTCCCATCCCAGCGACCCGGACGCCGCGAGTCCGCTTGCCCGGATTATTCACCGGCAACTTCGAGCCATGCACGTATTTCATTGGAGTGTCGGGAGTTACCGGCTCTTCGACAGCCTCTGGGCGAACTACGGAGTGTCGGCGGCCATCCGCGTCATTCCCGCGAAGGCGGGAATCCAGAACCACGCCGAAGCGGCATCGATCCACGATTCCCACTCCCGCATCCGCTGGATGCCCGCCCCCGCCCCCGCCTGCGCGGGGGCAGGCACTGCGCGATGGCAGGCGCTTCGCGGGCATGACGAATCGCAAGACGCATGAATCATCCGGGCTTGGCTTCTCCGTTCGCGTTGGCGTGTCATCTCGGAACCAACCACTCACGGCGATCCGCGTTCGTGGGGAAACCGCGTTCCCGCTCACGAGGTCCGCTCCGGCAGAGCGGACCTACGTCCTCACCCGCGGCGGATCGCATCCATCGGCATCATCCGCATCGCCCACACGGCCGGGTACAGTCCGCCCGCGAGGCCGAGCGCCGTCGCGAACGCCAGACTGAACAGCAGCAATCCGGGGCTGGCGTACAACTGGATGCGATCGGACCAGATTTCGTTGACGACTTGCGTCGCGATCCAGCCGACGATGCAGCCGCACACGCCGCCGGCCAACCCCAGCAGCGCGCTCTCCGAGCCGATCAGCCGCAGCACGTCCCCTCGCGTCCAGCCGTTCGCCTTGAGAATTCCGAACTCGATGATCCGCTCGGTGACGCTCATCAGCATCGTGTTGACGATGCTCAGGACGGCGATGGTCACGCCGATGCCGGTCATCAGCAACAGGAAGATGTCGAGGTCGCCGCTGAAATCCTCGAACTGCTCCGCCCAGTCGTCGGCCGTGCGAACCTGCAGCGGGAACGGCAAGGCGCGGGGCGCCGCGGGACCGGCCGCGGCATCGACCGACGAAGCCCCCTGGCCGCCGGAGCGACCGACCGCCGATGAAGCCCCGCGCTCGCGCGCCGCCTCTTCGACCAGCGATCCCATCGCGTGCAGCAGCATCGCCAAAGGGTTTTCGGATCCGGATCCGGTCCCCGCGGCGGCGATTGCGGCGCTGAGCAGCGATGCGGTCGGCAACTCGCGGCCGCGGAAATGCTCTTGAATGCGCGCGGTCAGTTCGTCGTCGTCGGCGTCTGCGGTCGGCTCGATGTAGAACGACGAGACCGAATCGGGACCGAACCGCGTCATCCGGCGGACCGCGTCGATGTCCATCACGATCGCGATGTCGAGCAACAGCGAACCGAAATGATAGATCCCCACGATCGTCACCGGCTGCCCGCTCAGGTCGAGCGTCTCGCCCACTCCCTTGCCGTACTCCTCGGCGATCTGCCGGCTGACCACGGCGTTGAAGGTTCCGCGATCGTCCTCCGAGAGAAAGCGGCCGGCGACGAGCGCGTCGCGGTGCACGCCGCGGTCGAGCGCGAGCCGGGTGGGAATGTCGGTCCCGAACAGGAACCGCGGGGGGCTGACGACGATGTTCCCGTCGATGAGGTTCACCCGTTGCCAGACTTCCGGCGTGACGACGTGCACGCCGTCGATGCGGGCGATTTCGTTCCCCCACTCGGCCGGGAGGGTCGAGAACAGCGGGATCGGCGCGCCGGGCTGCATCGCCACGAGGCCGGGAATGCGGTTGAAGGCTTCGTCGACCATCCGGTTCAAACCGCCGGCGACGGCGAACAACCCCACCATCCCCATGATCGCGACCGTCAGCCCGGCGAGCGCCAACAACGAGCGCATCTTCCGGCTGAGCAAGTTCCGCAGGGCGAATTTCCACATGAGCGTCGTTCGTCGTTCCTGATGCGGGTCGCACTCGAGGGGTGGATCAGCGGTGGCGGAATTCGCAAGAATTCCGAGATTCACCATCGAATCTCGATTCGTCGGAATTCTTGCGGATTCCGCTACGCCCGGCGATCTTCCAGTTCTATGCGATCGGGGCGACGATGGGGAGTCGGCCGCGACTTCCCTCGCCGACATGGGACGCCAGCCGCGGCGGAACGGCCTTCTTGACGTTGCCCGAAGTGCCGTGCTACGGTGAGTGTCGAGGAACAAAGCGGGCGCGCGATCGATACGAATCGGAACACATGATGGCCCTGGTGACGTTGCAAGTACTCGAAGGACTGGAGCGCGGACGTGTTCACGCCGACATGTCGCCGCCGGTGACGATCGGCCGCGAGGAGGACAACGCGATCCGCCTCAACGACGAACGCGTCAGCCGCTTTCACGCCAAGATCCAGGAAGACGACGGACGGCTGATCCTCACCGATCTGGACAGCACCAACGGCACGCGGATCAATGGGCACCCCGTGCAGATGCACGTGCTGCGGCCCGGCGATCGGCTGACGATCGGCCGTTCGGTGCTGCTGTTCGGCAGCCGGCGGGAGATCGCGGCCCGCGCCGCGGCGTTCGAAGCGGAAGACGGGGGCAAGTCGCGATCGGTCGGGCAAACGCTCTCGGAACTCGAATTTCCGTCCGATCCGGAAGCGGCGCCTCCGGGGGCTTCGCCGGCGCTCGCGGACCAGGTTTTCGAATTGTTTCCCGAAGGTCCGCCCGAATTGCCCGAAGAATTGCGGCCATTGCAGCGGGCGCAGTTGGCGGATCTGATGGCCTTCGTCCACGAGCGACTGGGCGCGATGCTGGCGACTTCGGCCGTCGAGTCGCCGCTGGAACCGGAAGAACCGGGCGCCCCCCCGATCGTGCGGATCGACTGGACCGCCTGGCAGAGCCTGCACGCGCTGCAGATGTCGCTGGCGACCTATCTCAGGCGCATCGGCGATCCGGATGCGTGAATCGACGGATTGGTCCTTTTTCGCAACACGGTACCCGATTGGCGGAGGTCGAGTTCGAGGCGGCGGCCTTCGTAGGGCGAACTTCAGTTCGCCGTGCGACGACCGCGTCCCGTGCGCTCCGCATGGCTCCGCGGATTCTTGCCGACGTCGATCGACGGTGCTTTCGACGTCGGGAGTTCGGCGTGCGATGGGGGGCGCGACGAACTGAAGTTCGTCCTACCCGCCCGATCGTCGACCGAAAAGTTCGAATTGGCCACTCCGCCATCCGGATAAAGGGCCAAGTGTCAGTCAAAAGAGGTCACTATTTTGTTCGCGCGACGACAAAG
>JBBDNT010000085.1:0-6479 GCA_040877445.1 Planctomycetaceae bacterium | reverse complement strand
GGATTGCCAATCCATCCTACGGGCAACCCACAAGTTCAATCTGGATGAGATACTAAATCGAACAGCACGACGGCGCCGGGACTGTCCGGCTCGTCGCGGAGTCCGCCGGTGACGATCAACTGGTCGCCGCGCGGACCGGCCAGGAAGACGTTCGCGGTGTTCACCAGTCCGGTGCGATAACTCCGGATCAGCCGGCCCGAGGGATCGAGCACCTGCACGCGCGACATGCCCCAGTGGCCGACGTGGAGATTGCCCTCCGCGTCGATGGCCAATCCGTCGGGCTGATTGTCGGTTTGCTCGGTGTCGCCGTCGCGGGTCGGCAAGTCGGCGAACACTCGCTTCGAGACGGGCCGGCCCGGTCCCGCAAGGCGGTACACGTGAATGCGGTTGTGCCAGCACTCGGCGACGAACAGCCGGATTCCATCGGGCGCCAGCAGCAGTCCGTTGGGGTAGGCCAGTCCGCTGTCGATGAGCCGCGTGCGGCCACGCTCATCGACATGGTACAGGCGGCCGATCGGGTTCTCGTCGCTTCCCTCGTCGGACGGATCGGTGAAGTAGAAACCGCCGTCGACATCCGCGCAAACGTCGTTGGGAAATCGCAGCGGAAAGTCCGGCAGCCCGGCCGATGCGATTCCAAGTTCGTTTCCTTCCGCGTCGAGGTGCAGCACCGCCTTCCGCTTGGGATCGCACACGAGATGCGTTCCGTCGGGTTTCACGTCGTGCCCCCACGGCGTGCCGCCCGTTTCGGCCCATGCCGCGTGCTCCCCCGCGGGAGTGAAGCGCAGAACCCGGCCGTCGCAGGAGACGTAGCCATTGCCGGCCCGATCGAAGGCGAGACCCTCGCCGAACCGCGGCAACTCGAACAGCACCCGCGGCTCGACCTCGGCGGGCGGAATGTTCGCCGGCCGGGGTGCGGCAGGATCGGGAATCGGATCCCAGGGGACGACCGGCTCGCGAGATCCGCCGATCCACTCCCCCGGCGGTCCCAGACGGCGGTAGCCGAGCACGACGGCGGCGAGCGCGAGCGTCGCAACGAACGTCCACAAGAGCTTGCGATTCATCGCATTGCCCTCCGCGTCGGAGCGGCTTGCGGCCGCTTGTGACCGATGGCTCGTATCGGACCGGTTGGCGTCGAGGTCGAGGCCGCTGCGCCCGCTTGGGTGCGACGATCTTTACTGGCACGTGCCACTGCTTCGGCCGAGCGCCACGAGCTTCCGACCTCATCCGGCTTCAACTTCGCGAGCTTTCGAAGAAGCCGCGGTCGAGCGACGCTTACGATGCCTTGAGGATCGAACGTCAGGCACGGGGGCCGGCATCGGCCGCTTCCTCTGCGTCGTAGGCTTGGAACAATTCGTCCGCGAGTTCGTGGAGCGCGGCGTCGGAAAGCTCTCCCGGCAGGGGTGAACGCCGCAGAATCTCAGCCGTCACCTCCTGCTTCTCGGACGGCGAGAGTCGTTCGAACGCGCTCAGTAGGTCGATCGCTGCACTTGTCATGCGGAACCTCCGTCGATGCGGGAGCACGTTCGATATTACGCGAGTGAGTACGATGATGCCAAGACTTCCTGCATCGCGGCTTCGAGTGTCGGCATTCGACGCGAGTGGAACCAATGCACTACCGCCGGCTCTCCGAGACGCCCGCCATCAGTGCGTCGATCGCGTGGCCGTATTCCGCGAGCGCCTCTCCGTAGCGTTTCTCTGCAATCGCGTGTTGCGCCCGACCGTAGGACGCCTCGTGGCGGGACCAGTCGATCGGCCACTTCTCGTCGGACGCGGAGCGTTGCAACTCCGACTCCAGCGACGCGATGTGATTCAGGAACTTCCGCGTGAGGCGGGCCGACGCCGTGCGATACGGACGCCACAGCCGCGTCACATCGCCTTCCTCCACTTGCGGCGGCGCGTGACGCCAGCGCTTCCAGCCCCACAACAGCAGGCCGATCGTCCCGACGAGCCCCCCGGCGGCGATCAGCAGGCCCTCGACCAGTCGGCCGAACAGCATCATCGAAATGCCCAGGGCGATCGCCAGGCCCATCGTCCAGAAGGCGGCCAGCCCCGCCCAACTCCAACCGGAGCGCCCTTCGCGGTGCGGCTCGTCGTCGCCCCGCGCCGCTCGTGGCGGAAGTTCGCCCACCCGCGCCACGATCACGGTGATGTTGTCCGAACCGCCCCGCAGGTTCGCGAGGTTCACCATGAATCGGCACGCTTCCGCCGGAGGCAATTCGCACGCCGCCATGCCGATCTCCGAGTCCGCCAGATGCCCGGTCAGTCCGTCCGAACAGAGCACGAAGGTGTCTCCCGGCAGCACCGGGTACGGCCCTTCGACGTCCACTTCCACGCGCGTCTCCGGACCCAGCGAACGGGTGATGACGTGCCGCGGCTGGTTGAGATAGACCTCTTCCGGCTTCATCCGTCCCTGGCGGATCAGTTCCCATTGCAGGGAATGATCGAAGGTAAGTTGGCTGATCGTCTCGCCGCGGACGCGGTAAATGCGGCTGTCTCCCACGTGCCCGATGACCGCCCCTTCCGAAGAGAGCACCAGCACCGAGCCGGTGGTCCCCATCCGCTGGAAGTCCTGCTCGGAGGAACCGCGGCGGTGAATTGCGGCGTTGGCGGCTTCGACGGCGGACTTCACCGCGGCCCGCACGCCGACTCCCCGGCTTTTGAAGAACGTGTGCGGAACGGTGTCGACGGCGATCTTGCTGGCCAGTTCGCCGACCGCGTGCCCGCCCATTCCGTCGGCGACCATGAACATGTGCCCGTGAGTCCGCCATAGCGCGCGGTCCGCGCAGAGTTGAACGACGTAGGCGTCCTGGTTCATGCGGCGGCGGAAGCCGATGTCCGACAGCGCCGCGTATTGAACCGATTGATCCCAGAACATGCGGGTTTTCGTGACCGAGCAGCCGAGGTGGAGGGGGACGCCATCTTACCGGCCGATCCGGCATCGGGAAACGCCGTCGTTCGTAGTGACCGGCCTCAGCCGGCCCTTCCCGCGGATCGATCCCCGCTGATATGGCATGTCGCTTGTGCGTTCGTTAGAATGCCGAAGCACCGACACCCGTCTGCAACATTTGGTCCCTCGCCCGGAGCCTTCGAGAAACCACATGATTCCGCGACCGTCGCCACTGGCCGCATCGTTGGTCCGCCTGATCGCGACGGCCGTGATCGCCATCGCCCCCGCGACCGGCGGGGCGAATGTCGCGGCGGCGGAATCCACTGACCCGCCGGCGGAATTGAAGTCCCCGAGCGCCGGCCGCCTGCCGGAGGTCGATTACCTTCGCGATATCAAACCGCTTTTCGAGCTGAAGTGCTACGCCTGCCACGGGGCGATCAAGCAGGAATCGAAACTGCGGCTCGATACGGCGGCGTTCGCGAAACAGGGTGGCGACAACGGTCCCGCGTTCGTTGCGAAAGACCCGGCCGAGAGCCTTCTCGTCTGGAAGTTGACCGGCGCGAATTTCGAATCGCGGATGCCTCCCGAAGAGGAAGGCGAGGCGCTCACTCCGGAGCAGGTCGATCTGGTCAAGGCGTGGATCGCGCAGGGCGCGCTCGCCCCCGCCGACGAAAAGCCGCAGACCAACCCGGCGGACCACTGGGCGTACCAGAAGCCGATTCGTCCCCAAGTTCCTTCGGTGAAGAACGCGGAGTGGGTCCGCACGCCGATCGACGCTTTCATCGCCGAAACGCACGAGCGCGAGGAACTCGTCCCCGCTCCGCCGGCCGCGCCGGAAGTCTTGTTGCGGCGGGTGCATCTCGATCTCGTCGGTCTGCCTCCCACGCGCGAGGAACTGCACGCGTTCCTCGCCGATCCATCCGACGAGCATTACGCGCGAATCGTCGACCGGTTGCTCGCGAGCCCCCGCTACGGCGAGCGCTGGGGGCGGCATTGGATGGACGTCTGGCGGTACAGCGACTGGTCCGGCGAGTTCGACAACCAGGTCCGCGGCGCGCCCCGCGGGATGTGGCACTGGCGGGACTGGATCATCGAGAACGTGAATGCCGACACCGGCTACGACCGGATGATCGTCGAGATGCTCGCCGGCGACGAGGTCGCCCCGGAGGACTCCGACACGCTGCGGGCGACGGCGTTCCTGTCGCGTAACTTCTACCGCTTCAACCGCAACGTCTGGCTGTCGGACGCTGTCGAGCACACGTCGCAGGCATTCCTCGGCATCACCATGGGCTGCGCGAAGTGCCACGATCACAAGTACGATCCCGTCGCCCAGCTCGATTACTACCGCCTGCGGGCCTTCTTCGAGCCGCACCAGGTCCGCACCGACGCCGGCGTCCTCGTGCGCGGCAGCGAGCGCGAAGACGGCATTCCCCGCGTGTTCGACCGCGACCTCGACACGCCGACGTACCTCTTCCATCGAGGCAACGAACTCGAACCGCTGAAGAACGATCCCTTGTCGCCTCTCACGCCGACGGTGCTCGGGAAGGCCCCGGCGATCGAGCCGGTCGAACTGCCGCTCGCGGAATTCTACCCGGCGCTCGTCGAGTACGTGAACGATCCGCAAAAGGCGGCGAAGGATGCGGAATCGGAACTGACCGCCGCGCGGAAGGCGCTCGCGGACGCGGAGACATCGCACGAGGACGTTCGCGACGAACTCGCGCCGCTCGCGGACGACGACCGCAAGAAGCAGCAATACCGGCTGGACGAAGCCGCGCTCGAAGTCGCGGCGGCGGAAGCCCGCGTCGCCGCGGCCGAGTTGCTGGGGCCGTCGCTGATTTCGCGCATCGCCGCCGAGAGGGCGAAGTACGGCGTCGATCCCGCGGCCGATGCCGAGCGGCTCGCGCGGGAAGCCGCCGAGGCCGATCGCGCCGCCGTGCTCGCCGAAGCGGCGCGAGACGTCGCACGCCATCGCTTCGAAACGACCGTCGCCCAGCGCACCGGCAAGGGGCACGCCGCCGCGAAGAAGAAGTTCGCCGATTCCCAAGCGCGGCTCGCGGCGCTGCGAGCGGATCCCGGCGATGACGCCGAGGCATCGACCGCGTATCGGCCGCTCGGCGCCGTGCATCCGCAATACAGCAGCGGTCGCCGGCTCGCGCTGGCCCGCTGGATCGCCGATGACGACAACCCGCTGACCGCGCGGGTGGCCGTCAATCACATCTGGCTGCGGCACATGGGGGCGCCGCTCACCGACGACGTGGGGGACTTCGGTCTTCGCGCGCGCGCGCCGAAGTTCGGCGGGCTGCTCGACTGGCTCGCCGTCGAACTCACCGAGAACGACTGGCGGACGAAGCACATCCACGAATTGATCGTCACCTCGACTACCTACCGCATGAGTTCCGTCACGCGGGGATTGCCGCCGGGGAACGCCGAACGCGATCAGGACAACCATCTCTTGTGGCGGATGAACTCCCGCCGGGCGGAGTCGGAAGTGATCCGCGATTCGGTCCTCGCCGTCGCGGGGAACCTCGATACGACGATGGGCGGCCCGGAGATCCCGCTGGACGAGGGAGAGACGTCCCATCGCCGCAGCGTCTATTTCCGCCACGCGCACGAGCGGATGGTCCCGTTCCTCGACCTGTTCGACTCCGCGAGCGTCATCGAGTGTTACCGCCGCAAGACGAGCGTCGTCCCACAGCAGGCGCTGGCGCTTTCGAACAGCCCCCTGCCGTTCGAGCAATCGCGACTGTTGGCCGGGCGACTGGCGGAAGAGGCGGCGAAATCGGACGAGCCGGATGCGACGTTCGTGCGGATCGCGTTCGAGCACGTGTTGATCCGCCCGCCGAGCGACGATGAACTGAAGCGCTGCCGGGAGTTCCTGGCGGAGCAAACCCGGCTGCTCGCCGATGCAGACACGTTGGCGAAAGTCGAGGGAGGCCCGCCGGTGCGCGTTCCGCCATCGGCCGATCCGGCCCAACGGGCGAAGGAAAACCTCGTCCACGTCTTGATGAACCACAACGACTTCGTGACGATCCGCTAGGGTCGTCTCTGCGAACTTTCTTTTCGACGCAAAGACGCAAGGGCGCAAAGAAACGCAAAGGAAAAGAATCCGACAGAAAGATTGAAGACAGAAAAATAAGTCGAATACAGGTTTTTCATTTTTCTGTCTTCAATTTTTCTGTCACGGTCTTCTCTTCTTACTTCTCTTTTCTTTGCGTTTCTCTGCGACTTTTGGGCCTTTGCGTCGAAAAAGCAATCGGAGCAGAACCTCATGCCTCGCCGAAATGATCTTCACCACGGTTGCGGCCGCGTGCGGCGGCGCGAATTTCTGGCCGACATGGGCCTGGGCTTCACCGGCCTCGCGCTCGGTTCCATGCTCGCCGCCGACTCCGCGAACGCCGCGCTCCCCGGCTGGCGGCCGCCCGACGGCACGCCCCACTTCGCACCCAAGGCGAAGACCGTCATCTGGCTGTTCATGATCGGTGGCGTCAGCCAGATGGAAAGCTTCGACCCGAAGCCGGCGCTCACGAAGTACGCCGGCATGTCGATCGACGAGACGCCCCACAAGGACGTCCTCGAGCAGTCCTTCATCGAC
>JBBDNT010000084.1:0-6506 GCA_040877445.1 Planctomycetaceae bacterium | reverse complement strand
GGGGGCGCTCCGCAACGCGGAAGCCCCCGTGGCGCGCGACGGGGGCTTCCGCTGCGCGAAGCGCCCCCGCCACCCGACTTTTTTCCACACTCCGGTGAAAATTGCCACACGCATCGCAGTGAGGGAGGCGGATCAAGGCAGCGTCGCCGCGATGCGCTGGCTGGCCGAAGCCCCCTCACCCTTGCCCTCTCCCCCGCAAAGCCCCGCAAAGCCGGGGGAGAGGGGACTCAGGCCGGTCAAGCCTTGCCCACTTCACGTCGCAGTCGATCCAACTCCGCTTCGATCTGCCGGGCGCGGTCGGGATCCGCCGGAAGCGGGGACGCGGCGCTCGCGGAGCGCGGGGCTTCGTTCGAAGAAGCCGCGGAAGTCCCTCCGGCACGCAGCGTCTCTCGTTTGCGTTCGGCCTCGGCGATGCGGGCCTCGAGGGCGCGGAGCGTGGTGGTGAGGTGCTCCTTCGTGGAGACGGCGGCCTGAAGTTGCTGTTCGAGTCCGCCGATGAGATCCTCGACCTCCTGCTTGCGGACGAGCGCCAGCCGGGCCTCGTCGTCGCTTCCTTCGCCGAGCGCTCGCCGCGCCTCGGCCAGCCAGTTCTCCATTTGTGGCCGGTGCTCGTCGATTTCCCGGCGGAGGCGGCTCTCGTGAGCCAGGGCGGTTTGCACGCTGCGCCGCGCGCCGCCGAGTCCTTCGTGCATTTCCGCGAGGATGCGTTCGAGCGCGGCGGAGGGATCCGCCTCGCGCGACAGGAAGTCGCTGAGGTTGCAGGTGACGATGTCGGTCAGTCGGCTGAAATAGGTCATGCATTCGCTCCGGTGCGCGCGTCGCGAGAAGGATCCGCACGCCGCCTCTCGCTCCTCTCAGCTTATATCGACGGGTCGCGGCCGGAAAGCAAGGCCGGACGACGGTCGTCCGGGGGGCGGTTTCATCGAGGCGGGGGCCGGGTGCGATTCGCCGCCCCCGGTTGACTTTCGCTTCAGGCTGCCGGGACGGTACAGTGGCCGTGTCCGGCAACCATGCGTGCTGGTTGATCCGTTCCGGAACCGAGTTCCACTCGCATCGCATTTCGACGGGAGGCCTCTCCGCCATGTTCGACCGACGCCATCGCACCAACCTCCTCGCACGACTGGCGGCTTCCATCGCGTGCGTGTGCCTCGTCGCCGATTTCACCTTGGCCGGCGAAGTCGAGCGCGATCCCTTCGCCGACCATCCCGTCAACGAGTGGGTGAAGCAAAGCCCGCGCGAGGGGGCGCCGGCCCCCGAGTTCGGCTGGGAAGGCTCCGGAGGATGGGATCCGGTTCGCAAGCAATGGATTCACTACGGCGGACACGACGGCAATCCGCAGGGATTTCTGCTGTTCACGCACGACGTGGTGAGCGGCAAGTGGGAGCAGAAATTCGCGAACACATCGCCCCCGGGCGTGTGTTGCGTCGACGGCGGAAACGTGTTCGACCCCGCGAACGGCGTGTTCCTCGCGTTTCCCGGCGGCTGGCTGGGACACGGCTGGCAGTTCAGCCGGGCGGTGAAGCTCAAGGAGTCGCCGGTCTGGGCCTACGATCCGGAGACGAACCGCTGGACCAACATGCGGCCGGCGCCCTATGGCAGCGGGCACCGCAGTTCGCGCGACGGGATGGGGATGCTCAATCCCTCGGCGACCTACGACGCGAAGCACGAGGTCGCGCTTTCGTTCGGGGGGCAGAACACAGTCGGCAGCATCAATTCGCTGTGGGTCTACGACGCCTACGCCAACGATCTCGCGAGGATGAACGCGGAGAACCCTCCGGGTGTGCGGGACGGCTCGGGCCTGTGCCACGACGAGCACAACGATTGCCTGGTGATGTTCGGCAGCCAATACGGCAGCGACGAACGGACGTGGATCTACCGCTACGACACGAACCGCTGGGAAGGGCACGATCTCGAGCCGCGTCCGCCGGGAAAGAAGGCCCGCACCTATTCCACCAATCCCAAGATGGCCTACGACCCGCTCAACAAGGTTTGCCTGTGCGTGGTGCGGTTGGACGGCAACGGCGGCCAACTCGAAACGTGGGCTCTCGACGTCGCGAAGCTCGAATGGAAGCAGATGGAGCCGGCGCAGGAAGCGGATCGCAGCATGAGCCGGGCCCGCAATCTCGCCTTCGCGCCCGAGTACGGCCTCTTCATTCTGGAGAACACCGCCAGCGAAGGCCGCAACAACAATCAGGTCTGGACGTATCGCTACGCCGTCCCGCCGAAGTCGCCGGCGCCGCGTCCACCGATGGAACTCGCCGCCGTCACCGCGGAGGACCGCGCCGTGCTGACCTGGAAGCCGGCTGAAGGGACGACTCCGGCGAAGTACGAGGTTCATCGGGCCGAGGCCGATCACGCCTGGCTGACGAAGTTCGAGAAGATCGCCGAAACGACCGCTCCCACGCATCTCGATTCCGACTTGGCGCGAGGCAAGACGTACTTCTACAAGGTCGTCGCCGTCGATGCGGAGGGCCGCGCGAGCGAGCCGAGCCGCCAGGCGCGGACTCAGCCGCGCGTGGTCGGCGCGCCGGTCGTCAGCGTGCTCGCCGCCGATCGCGTCGAAGTCGCGTGGCCGAAAAGCGAGGCTTCGGACGTGGTGGGCTACGACGTCTATCGCGGCGACGTGCGGGTCTCGACGGTGAAGAAGGGGCCGGGAGGAAGTTGGAAGGACAACGATCCCGAGTACCCCGAGCCGCTCGTCAACGGCGTGCGGGGGATCACGAACATCCGCAAGCTGAACGACGAGCCGATCGCCGAGAACCGCTTCGTCGACACCCAGGTGAACCTCGAAGCGAAGTCCGAAGACGCCGGCGATTATCGCTTCGCCGTCAAGGCGTACATCGTGCGGGCGGTGAACAAGCTGGGGACCGAGAGCGGCCCCTCGCCCTATGCGTTGACGATTCCCGCCGAGCCGCAGCACGTGATGCTCCGCGAGCAAAGCGGCACCGCCGAACTGAAGTGGCAAGCCGCGGCCGAAACGGATATCGCCGGTTACCGGGTCTATCGATTGGACGGCGCCGGCCGCATGGTCGAACGCGTCACCGAGGATCCGATCGAGGAAACGAAGTACAGCGACCGCCCCGGCCACAAGACGCGCTACGTGGTCACGGCGATCGACAAGCTCGGCCAGGAGGGACAACCGTCGTCGGCCGTGTGGTTCGGCCAGGCTTACACCGGCTTCTTCGAGGGGGAATGGCACCAGTGATGATGCCGAGACGAAGGCGGCTACTCAGTCAGTTCCAGTAGTTGTTCGAGTTCGGCGAGGATCGCCAGCGTCGCCTGCGCTTTTGCAGACGGAAGATCCGTCGTTTCGTGGATTCGGCGGCGCAATCGTTCCAGCGCGACCCGGGCTTGTTGGTCGGTCGTGCTTTCCTGGAACGCCTTCAGGAACTGCCGCCAGTAGATGGCCTTGATGCCGCATAGCGGAATGTCCTCGAGCTTTCGCAAATAGAGATCCATCATGCCCGTTCGAGCGAGCCGTCCGAAGTTGCCGCCGCGATCGTAGTGCGGCTTGTCGAGAATGCGATCTGATTTCGCCGGATAGGGCGCGACGTCGAACGCCTGCTCGATGCCGCTGTCGTCGGCAGTTTCGCGGAGATGCTGCCAATGGTGGTTTCGGAACTCGGCGGCATATTTCGCGGATTCGATGAAAGGCTCGAACAGCATCGGTGACCCGCTGATGACGTTCCCCAGCACCCAGGGGACGACGACGATCAGATCCTGCGTGGCGCAAGCCGCCGGCGTCGTCTTGAATCTCAAGCTGGGCTCGGTCTCCTTCGCGAGAAGGTACCATCCCTTCAACTCCACCCCCATCAGCGTTTCCTCGCCCGCCACACGTTTCAGTCGGACGTCGGGAAAGGTCTGAGGCTGCCGCACGAAGCTGTACAGCGCGTAATCTCCCTCGGGATCCCAGCTCGTGCGAATCAGGTTCAGCGTACGGACGACTTGCTCTTCGATGGTGGCTCCCAAGACGGTGTTGAGAGTGTGCAGGTCCGTCGCCATCACGCCGGCGATGTGCGTCTCAGTGCGAAAATAGACGGGCAAGCTGGCGATCGCTTCGCGCACGTTCTCGTACAGCGCGAAGTGTTCCCATTCGGGAGCCGCCAATTCGCGTCGCGGAGGCGGGAAGGAGTGATCGGTCACGAATTCGCCAGCCTTTCCACCGCGGCCTCGTAAAATTCCGGGACGACCTCGGCCGCGACGTATCGACGACCGAAGTGGTGTGACACGACCGCGCCGGGGCAAAGCCCACCGAACGGCTCCCACACCACATCCTCCTCGTCCGTCGAGGCGCGAACCGTCAGTTCGATGAACCGGAGCGGTTTCTGGCTCCCGTGCAGGCTACTGAACTTGTACTTCATGCCGTCGCGTTCCCCTTGGATCCGTTCCGCGCCGCCGACCTGCGGTTCGCGCCAGACATTCGTGACGCCGAGCGGGCAGCTGAATTTGGCGCGCATTTTGCCCCACGTCGCCGCCGAAACGGGACGTATTCCGTCGAGGCTGAAATAAGGGCGTCCGCTCGGATTTCCAAAGCGGTTCGCATAGTCGGCCAACTTCACGAAGGCCTCGACCGGGGGATAATACCAAAGGTGGTCCGCGGTGAGATATTTCCGAGTGGCCGCGTTGAGCACCCCGCATGCCTCGTTGGCCGTTCGGAGCGGCAACCCGGTCCGCCTCCATTCATGTCGAAGCCAATCCTGCATCGAGACGCGGTCCCCGCCGGCGCGGAATTCGGCAGCCTTGACGTAGTGCACGCAGACCTCCGTGACGACGGGAAACTTGCGGAGGGTTTGCGTGTTCGCATTGCCGGCGACGTGGCCCAGCCCTTTGTCCCAGATGTTGCAGCAACGATATTCCCAGCCGTTGGCGGCGAGCGATGGATGCACCGAAGCCCAGCCCACTTCGGTGTTCCAAAACCACAACGTCGTCTCGGGAGTCGCGCACCGAGACCAGGCTTGAATGTGAGGTTCGTACCATGCGGCCAGTGAATCCGCCTTCCGCTGGTCGCCGGGAAAGCCGCTCACGCCGTACGGGCCGTCCGAGATGATGCAGACCGGTGTGGGCCACTGTTCGTAGAGAGTCGCCGCGTCGTCGAAATGGATCGCCACTTCCTCGCGACGATAAACATCTCCGCGCCGTGGACCGGCTCCATTTCTCGTCGGCCGCGCCGCGAAGAGCGCGAGATCCGTTGGCGCGGATTTGCGGCGGTTCGTTCGATCGGCGGCCATACGGGTTTGCTGTTCGAGGAGAATGAATGTCGGCCGGCTGCCGCGCCAGTCGGGCTGGCATTCTACCGCGCCCGATTCCGCCGATCGAGCCATCGGTTCACGATCACCCAGACGATTCACCCACCGCCAGCTTCGCCGCCAGCAGCGTGTTTTCCAGCAGCATCGCGATCGTCATCGGGCCGACACCTTTCGGCACCGGCGTGATGGCCGAGGCGATCGGCGCGACCGCTTCGAAATCGACGTCCCCCACCAGCTTGCCGTCGGGCAGGCGGTTGATGCCGACGTCGATCACCACCGCGCCCGGTTTCACCATCTCGGCCGTCACGAACCGCGGCGCGCCGATCGCGGCGATCAGAATGTCCGCCGTGCGGGCGATTTCCGCGAGGTCGCGCGTCCGGCTGTGGCAGACGGTGACCGTCGCGTTCCCCCCCGCGCCCCGCTGCATCAGCATCAGGGCAATGGGCTTGCCGACGATCTCGCTGCGGCCGAGGACCACCGCGTGCGCCCCGTCGATCTTCGTCCCGCTTTCGAGAAGCAGATGCTGCACGCCGTGCGGCGTGCAGGGGAGAAACCGCGGTCGTCCTTGCGCGAGCAGGCCCACGTTCTCGGGATGGAAGGCGTCCACGTCCTTCAACGGCGAGACGGCGTCGAGCACCGCCTGTTCCTCGATCTGCGCCGGCAGCGGAAGCTGCACGAGGATGCCGTGCACGTCGGCCGCGGCGTTCAACTCGGCGATCAGGTCCAGCAGCCGCAATTGCGACGTGTCGGCGGGAAGGCGATGCGGCGTGCTCTTCAATCCCGCCAGCCCGCACGCCTTCTCCTTGTTGCGGACGTAGACGGCGCTCGCCGGATCGTCGCCGACCAGCACGGCGGCGAGATGCGGCGTGACGCCGGTTCGCGAACGAAACGCGGCGGCTTCTTCCGCGAGCCGTTCGCGACGCCGCAATGCGATGGATTGGCCGTCGATGAGCATGGGGCGAAGGGACCACGCGATCGCTGGTCCGTCTGGTTCGTCGACACATTTCAGCGCATCTTGCGGCAGATCGCCTCGGCCATCTCCTGCGTGCCGACCGCCGTGGGGTCGCGGCGGTCTTCCTTCATGTCGTAGGTGACGTCCTTGCCTTCGGCGATGATCTCGGCGACGGCGCGCTCCAGCTTCTCCGCCGCTTCCGTCTCGCCGAGATGTTCGAGCATCAGCTTGCCGGAAAGGATCAGCGCGGTCGGGTTGACCTTGTTCTGCCCCTTGTACTTGGGGGCGCTGCCGTGCGTGGCCTCGAA
>JBBDNT010000083.1:0-6518 GCA_040877445.1 Planctomycetaceae bacterium | reverse complement strand
CTACCTGAAGAGGACTCCCACCTCTCTGACCAAACAACTTCACACACGCACTCATTCCCGCGAAGGCGGGAATCCATTGGATGCGCGGACGCGGATCACATGGGTAGCCGCCTTGGCGATTGCTGGATTCCCGCCGGCGCGGGAATGACGGGAAAGCGCCGGCGCGCGTCATTCCCGCGCAGCGCCTGCCCCCGCGCAGGCGGGGGCGCGGGACGGGGATCCAGTCGATGCGCGTATTTGCGGAGGCCGTTGGTAGATGATTTTCACGCCGCTGCCTTGGTGGCCGCGTTCGCGATGGTCGGATATGATTCAGCCGTTCGTACAGGATAACAACTCGGCGCACGATCGGGCGGATACATCACGATGGGCTGGTTCGATAAGCTCAAGCAGGGGCTGCAGAAGACCAAGGACGTGTTGCGGACCGACGTCCGCGACCTGTTCAAAACCGGGGAAATCCTCGACGAAGCGAAGCTCGCCCAGTTCGAGGCCCGCGTCATCAAGACCGACATGGGCGTCGCCGCCGCCTCGCAAATCGTCGCCGACCTTCGCGAAAAGCATCTCGGCCGGACGCTCGTGCTCGACGACGTGTGGGACACGATCCGCACGTCGCTCAAGGGTCAGCTCAAAGGGGCGGATGGCGACGTCTGGGATCCGAACGATCCGCTGTCCCCGCTGGCGCGGCCGGCGAGCGGCCCGACCGTGATTCTCGTCGCGGGGGTCAACGGAGCCGGCAAGACGACCTCGATCGCCAAGCTCGCGAACCTGCTGCAGAAGGCGGGCAAGTCGGTGGTGCTCGCCGCGGGCGACACCTTCCGCGCCGCCGCCGTCGAGCAGTTGACGCTGTGGAGCCAGCGTCTCGGCTGCGAGATCATCACCCGCCCCAGCGGGACCGATCCGGCCGCGGTCGCGTATGCCGGGTGCGATCGCGCGGTCCAGGCGGGGCTGGATTTCGCGATCATCGACACGGCCGGCCGCTTGCAGACGCACCACAACCTGATGGAGGAACTTCGGAAGATTCACCGCGTGATCGGCAAGAAGATCGACGGCGCGCCGCACGAATGCCTGCTCGTCCTCGACGCCACCACCGGCCAGAACGGACTCAGCCAGGCGCAGAAATTCTCCGAGGCGACCGGCTGCACCGGCATCATCCTCGCCAAGCTCGACGGCACCGCCAAGGGAGGCGTCGTCGTCGCCATCCGCCAGCAAATGGGCATCCCGGTGAAGTACATCGGCGTCGGCGAGAAGATCGACGACCTGGAAGTCTTCAACCCGGACCGCTTCGTGGACGCGCTGTTCGCGACGTAGGCGACAATAAAAGTCGTGGAAATCGGCTTCCCGATGCCGGACAATGCCTAAGCACCTGTCCAAGAACGAATCCATGTTTTTCGGGCCGGGGCGGAAGAGGAGTCCCGCGCAGGCCGAGGCGTCGGCAGGATCATCAGCGAAGATCAGTGTTCCTGAATCCCCGGCGCTCCACGCGGCGGACGAGTCCTCGATGCGAACGCAAGGAGCGCTGATCCTCGCTGATCGACGCTGATTTCGCGCGGCGAGACCGCCATCGTGATCGGACCTCGCCGATCGAACTCTGCGCCCTCGGCGTCCTCCGCGGTTCGATTCCTTGCGCCGCGGAAAGATCGAACCGCCGAGTGCGCCGAGGACGCGGAGAAGACCAGAGAGACAGGCGTTCAACGAGAATCGCGGAATCGCCGGCCGCCATCCGCGACATCCGTGGTCACACGAAATTCGCGCACGACGAACGGAATTGGAACGATTGAAGTGCGAAGTTGATTTTGGACAGGTTCTTACACCAGTGCTGATGTCGCGATCGGTCAGTCGTAGCCGCCGCCGCCGAATTGACCGAGCGGTTCCGCCTTCGCGGCGACGTTCTCGCCGAATTCGACCGTCCACTTCTTCAGTTCGCCGCCGATGAGGTGCCACGCCTGAAGCGTGACGACGATCGCGGCGTTCTCGCGCGCGACCGCGGGGGCCGTGATGCGCTCCGCGGCCTGCGCCCGCGCCGCGACCGCCGGGCCGGCTTTCGGCATGTTGAACGTGATCGCCAGAAAGTCCTCCGGCTTGCGAAGCACCTTCCAGCCGTCCTCGTTGGCGACGCTCGTCAGGTGGACGTGCAGGATCGCGGCGTTCACGTAGTCTTCATCCTTCCAATCCGACTTGTCGTGCGCCGCGAGCAGCTTCGCGAGGTCGTCGCCCGTGAAGGGATAACGCACCGTGCCGTCCGGCTCGACGGCGACGAACTTGCGAAGCGGCGCGACGAACGATTGGCCGACGATCGCGGTGTGGAAGTGCCAACCGTCGAGCGGGCGCTCGATCTTCCAGTCATCGAGGTGCGGGTTCTTCGATCGCACGGGGGCGACGGTCGCCTCGGGAACAATGGCGCGAACGGCTTCGGTCGCGCGGGCGAGCGCCTCCGCGGGGGTTGGTCGGCTGACGGCCGGCGGAACCGTGTCTTCCAGTAAGAGAGACGCCATCGACACCAGCAGCGGGAATGCGAGCATGGACGTGCGGCCTGCGATCTTGGAATGGTGCGAACGAACGCTCGCCGGGAAGACTCCCCATGCGACGCGCGCCGCCTCGCGATGGTTCCCGCGACCCGCGAGGAATTCTCGCTCGAAAGTGCGCGGCTCGCGAGCGGATCACTTCTCGTCCGCGGTTTGCGGCTTGCGCTTGTGGCGGTACGCCCAGGTCTCCGTCACGCCGCCGTCGAACGTCTGCTGCCGATCGCGGCGGACGTCGTTGATGAGGAAATGCACGTTGTGGTCCGGGTCGTACCACAGGCTGGCCCAGCGGCCGGTCGTCTGTCCTTTCGGCCACGGCTCGGCCGGACTGCACTGCGACCACTTCTTCGTTTTCACGTCGAGCGCCCAAGGGACGGCCTCCGTCGCGCGGTTGCCGACGTCCTTCCGCTCAAGCGCAATGACCACTTCGTTGGCCGCGTCGTAAGAGAGGGACTCGCAGTCGGCAAGTTCCCGCGGGGCTTCGAGCCGCTCGAACTCGCCGGTCGCGACGTCGAGGGCCACCCAACCGGCGTCGCCCCGCGCCGAGAGAAGGTACCGCTTCCACGCCGGAACGTAGCTCAGATAGAACTCCTGCTTGAGCGCCATCGGCAAGTCGGCCAATCGTTCCCAGGTGGCCGTATCGTAATTCCACTTGTAGGTTCCCGCTTCACTCCCGCTGGAGGTCAACAACACGGGGGCCTTCAAGGCGGGATCCCACACGACCTGGTTGCGAGACCAACTGCCGCGCGGTTCGCGTTCCGCGTTCTCGATGTTGCGGCTGAGGTGCGTCCACTCGGCCCGGTCGGGGTCGAAGGACCACGATCCGCTGGCGCGCATCACGACGAAGAAATGCTTTCGCTCGGGATTCCAGCAGACCTGTTGATAGGTGTGTTCGATGTAGGGCCGCCCCTTGGGCGTCAGCTCGCGCGAGCCGCCGCCGCCCCCCGTAAGGGATCTCCACAACGGCGAGTCACGTTCGGGCATCTCGGCTTCGGTGACCTGCTTCCAGGCGTTCGCGACGGGGTCGAACAGGTCGACGTCGTTGCCGGGATAGCTGCGATGAGCGCCGCCGAAATACAGAAACTTCCCGCCGCCGAAGCAGGCGCCGCTGTACATTCTGGCCTCGACCTGGTCTTGTCCCTGCGGTTCGAGGTTCCGCCAGGAATTGTCGGGCATGTCGCGCAGCGATCGGTTGAGTGGCCGCGATTCGTTCTTGTCGCTCGTCGCCGCCGGCTCCGCGGCGAACGCGGGCGAAACCGCAAGCGCGAGTGCGACGGTCATCGTGAGCATCTTGGTCAGCATCAATCGCTCCTTCCGAAGATTCGGCGGCCGAGGGGATCCGTCTTGTTTTCGCGACGATCCATCGGGTCAGGACCACTCGCATCAACGACCGTGAATATAGCATTCGCCGAAACGGTTCGCTATCATGCACGCTCCTCCATCTTCCCCGCCCACACCTCGCGAATCCGATTCGCGTCCCCACCGCACGCAGGGAGAACCACGAATGTCTCGAAGCTCGCGCAGAGTTCTCGCACTCCTGGCCGCCGCAGCGATGCTGTCGGCCGCGATCTTCGCCGCAGTTCATTCCGCGGCCGCCCACGACGGGCCGCATGCACACGGCGAGGGGAAGGTCGAGTTCTCGATTCGTTCGGTCGGCAACGGGAACTGGTCCAACGCGAAGACCTGGAAGCCGGCCCGCGTACCCCGCGCCGGCGATCGCGTGCTCATCGAGCGCGGCACGCGCGTCGTCTACGACGCCGCGAGCGACGACGTGATCCGTCTGCTGCAAGTGGTCGGCACGCTGACGTTCTCCCGCGATCGCGACACGCTGCTCAACGTGGCGGTGCTCAAGGTGCAGAACAGTCTGGAATGCTCCGAGTCCGGCTTCGCCTGCGACTTCGCCCACGTGAACGAAGCCGGCGAGCCGCACGCGATGCCGGAAGGGGACATGCCCGTCCTCGAGATCGGCACGCCCGAAGCGCCGATTCCCGCGGAGCACACCGCGCGGATTCGATTGCACTGGCTCGAGGGGATGTCGAAGGATGACGCCCCGGCGATCGCCTGCTGCTCGGCCCGCATGGACATTCACGGCGCGCCGCTCAGCCGCACCTGGCTCAAACTCGGCCGCAACGCCGAAGCCGGCGACGAAACCGTGACGCTCGCCGAGGAGGTCACCGGTTGGAAGGTCGGGGATGAGGTGATCCTGACCGACTCGACCCAGTCCTACGGATCGCGCCGCAGCGGGACCGAAGAGCGGACCATCACCGCGATCGAGGGGACGACCGTCACGCTCGACGAGCCGCTCGTCTACGAGCACTCCGGCGAAGGCGAGTTCCGCAGCGAGATCGCGAACCTCTCGCGGAACGTGGTCATCGAAAGCGCCGATCCGAAGGGCGTGCGCGGGCACACCGTCTATCACTGGGGCAGCCGCGGCGGAATCAGTTACGCCCGCTTCGCCCATCTCGGCAAGCGCGGCGTGCTGGGACGCTATCCCATTCACTTTCATCTCGTCGACGACACGATGCGCGGCAGCGCGGTCGTCGGCGTGTCGGTCGTCGATTCGCACAACCGCTGGGTGACCATTCACGGCACGAACTACATGGTGATCCGCGACTGCGTGGGCTACAAGAGCCTGGGGCACGGGTACTTCATGGAGGACGGCACCGAAGTCTACAACGTCCTCGATCGCAATCTCGGCGTGCAGGCGACGAGCAGTCGGCCGCTGCCGCAACAGGTGCTCGCGTGGGATCCCAACGACGGCGCCGGGTTCTGGTGGCCGAACGCCCGCAACACCTTGATTCGCAACGTGGCCTGCGAGAACGGGCAATACGGCTTCCGTTACGACAGCCAGCCGGTGCGCCGCAACGCCCCCGATCCCGGCATTCTGATGCCGGACGGCAGCACGCAGGTGGTCGAGATCCGCTCGTTGCCGATGTTCCGCTTCGAGGACAACGAAAGCCACGGCGACGGCCTGTACGCCATGCGGTTCTCGACCAGCAACCGGGCCGCGCCGGACACGCGGCATCCCCACGTGCTGCGGAACGTGAAGGTCTGGAACACGAACTACGGCATCCGCGCGGAGATTCCCAGCGCGTTGTTCGAGAACGTCCAGTTCGACCACACGAACTACGGCGTCTATCACCCCGCGTTCGAGAATCAGGTCTATCGCAATCTGGTGATGACGAACATCGGCACCGAGCCGTTCAATCGCGGGTACGACGACCAGAGCACGCAGTACGGCTCGATCGCCGTCGATGGGCTGACGTTCCACGCCGGTCGCTCGGGGGGCATTCCGATGATCCAGATGAGCGACAACAACCCGACGGGGAAGGCCGAGTCGCACTTCCGCAACGTGGTCGTGCATCGGCCTGAGGGGAATCGCCGGGTGCTCGTCGGCCGCGGCGGCGGCGCGCAGGTGACTCCCAAGACTTCAACGAGCGTGCCGGTCTACTTGCACGATTTCTACGGCACGGGGCGGACGGCGAAGGTGGTCAGCACCGCGGCTCGCGACTTCCGCCGCGGCGACGATCGCTACAGCGAGGACGCCCCCGTCACCGGCCGCGATTCGCTCGTCGCCGAGGTCGAAAACGTCGAGTTCCCGCAACTGCTCGATCCGGTGGACGACCTGCCCCCCGCGACGATCATCACGTCCCCGGCGCCGGGGTCGCCGGTGAAGGCGGAGAACGGCGTGGTCGTAGTCCGCGGCGTCACCACCGACAACGAACGCACCGCGCGGGTGGTCGTCAACGGAGCCGAGGCGTCGGACATCGACTACGGCTTCCACGTGTGGGAGGCGCGGCTGACCGGGGTGAAGCCCGGCAAGTTGACGTTGACCGCCTTCGGAGAAGACGCGGCCGGCAACAAGGAGCAAATGCCGCACGCGGTGACGGTGCTGGTGGAGTGACGGTAGTTCCAAATTCAGCATTCCAGGGAGAGGACGATGAATCCCGACCCTGAAAGGGTCGCATTCCAAAGCCCAGGGTCGCGAGCGGAGCGAAGCGC
>JBBDNT010000082.1:0-6568 GCA_040877445.1 Planctomycetaceae bacterium | reverse complement strand
CGGCGCCAACCGCTACAGAACCCAAGCCTGACACGACAAAGTGGGGAACGCGCCCATGCCCCGACCGATTCGGCCGAACTCGAATATCGAAGCGACGGCGGCGGCCGAATCGCGGCGAACTATGGTATGGTACGCATGGCGAACGGGTTCGGCGGCGAAGTCCTTGATCCAGGAGAACGTCACGATGCGCGCGCTGTATCTCACGGAAGACGACGTGCGGCGGCTGGTGGACATGCCGGCGGCCGTCGAGGTGATCGAGGAGGCGTTCTCCGAACTCGCCGCCGGCCGGGCGATGAACGTGCCCCGGTCGCGGGCGACTGCCCCCGGCGTGATGCTGCACGTGCTGTCGGCGGCCGCGGCGTACCTGGGCTACGTGGGGCTGAAGGCCTATACGACGACCCGCGCCGGGGCGCGGTTTCACGTCGCGTTGTACGACACTGAGACCGGCGAGCCGGCGGCGGTCATCGAGGCGGATTACCTCGGGCAACTCCGCACCGGGGCGGCCAGCGCCGTCGCCACCGATTACATGGCCCGGCCCGACGCGCGGATCGTCGGTTTGTTCGGAACCGGCAAGCAGGCCCGCACCCAACTACTCGGAGCGTGCGCGGTGCGGAAGATCGAACGGGTGGAAGTCTACAGCCCCAACCCCGAGCATTGCCGCCGCTTCGCCGACGAGATGAGCGCCGCCTGCGGGATCGATGTCGTGTCGGTGCATTCGCCGGACGAGGCGGCGGCGGAGAAGGACATCGTGATCTGCGCCACGAGTTCCAAGACGCCGCTGTTCGCGGGACGGACTCTCGACGAGGGGACGCACCTCAACGTGGTCGGCTCGAACTTCCTGTCGAAGGCGGAGATCGACCTCGACACGGTGCGCCAAGCCGACGTGATCGTGTGCGACTCGATCGAGCAGTGCAAACTCGAAGCGGGAGACTTCGTCGAGGCGCTCGAGACCGGCGTCACCGACTGGGCGCTGATGAAGGACTTGTCCGACGTGGTCGCCGGCCACGCCACCGGGAGGGCGAACCCGGAGCAGGTCACGCTGTTCAAATCGGTCGGCCTGGCGATCGAGGACGTGGCGCTCGCCGCCCGGGTGCTGGAGCGGGCGCGGGAGGAAAGAGTCGGCAGTCGGCAGTAGGCGGTCGGCACGGCTTCCACGCGTGGCGGGGTGAAGTGGAATCAAAGAGCCGCGCACGAAGTCAGCGGCGGGCCCGTCGGGTGGCCGCGACGCCGTTCAGGCGTCGGGGTCGCGAAGCGACAGGAGGGTTCACACTCCGCAGTCGTTCGTCGAGAGTCGTTCCGAAACGTTCGACACGTTCGTTCCGAAGTCTCAACCCCTCGACCGGCCGGCGCTCAGGCGGACCACAAGTGCATGGAATGTCGACTGTGCGCCCTCTTGTCGCTGCACGACACGGACGCCTCAACGGCGTCCGTGCCACCCCGCGTTGTGGGATCACGGGGGACCAAAGAACCGCGCACGAAGTCAGCGGCGGGCGCGCGAACCCGCTTACTTCGTGCGCGGCTCTTGCGTTTCGATCAAGTTCGTTCGCCATTCCCGTCGCGCATCTGCTATCCTTGCGGTGAACCTTCTCGGTGTTCGTCCGGCGGAGCGCGCAGGCATGGTGATCGGCGATCTTTCGGCACTCTCCACCACCGTCATCGTCGCCGCCGGCGCCGTGCACGTGGCCTTCTTCATCCTGCTGTGGGTCTGGTGGCGGCGGGATCTGCGGCGGATCGCCTCGTCGCTCGATCAGTTCACGCGGAACCTCCGGCATCGCAGCGTGCTCGACGCGACCGGGCACCTTTCGGATCAGATCGAGGCGTTCCTCGCCGACGTCAACGAAGTGCTCGCCGACCCCGCCCGCCGCGCCGACCGCCAGGCGCTGCTCGACCGGATGAGCCATCTCGACGAGCGGCGGCATTACCTGCACTCGCTGTTCTTCGAGACGAGCTACAACATCGCCCGCACGATGATCGAAGCGTATCCCCTCGCCGGCGTGCTGGGAACGATCCTCGCGATCGGCGCCGCCTTGCAGACCGGCACGCGGACCGCCGTGGTCGGCGACATCGTGGCCCGCTTCGGCGACGCGATTTGGTCGACGTTCGCCGGGCTGACGGTGGCGATTCTGCTGATGTTCCTCAACAGCATCGTCGAGCCGCGGTTCAACCGTCTGGCCGAGAACCGGTCCCACGTCCGCGACATGGTCGCGCGGGCCAAGCGAGAATTGGCGCTCGACGCGGGGGACGACCGATGATCTTCCGCCAGCGGCTTTCGTTCCGCCTCACTCCGCTGCTCGATCTGCTGCTGATCGTGATCTTCGCGCAGTACCTGGAAGTCGAGCAGACCGCGACCGAGGCCCGCGAGTCGGTCATTCGCGACGCCGGGTTCGACATCGAGGAGTTCCGGCGGACGGACTGGCAGTCCGTCCTACGAGACGCCGACGAGGCCCGCGCGCAAGTGGCTGAACTCGAACGGCAACTCGACGAACTTCGACAGCTCGACGACGAAGAGCGCCGGGCGCAGGCGATGCGGGAACTGGAATTGCGGGCGGCGCTCGACCGCGCGCTCGCCCAGCAGGCGGAAATCGGCGAACTGGTCGGGGAATTGTTCCGCGCGCCGGCCGGCGTCGTCGAAGAAGCGCTCGTCGCGCGCAACCTGCCCGGTCGAACGGCGGAGGAGATCGAGCGGTTGCGGAGAATGTATCGCGACCTGGGACGGCAGCGCGGCCGCGAAGTGTTCGAGCATCTCGTCGCCTTCGAGGAACTCTCCAAGCGGAGCGAAATCTGGAAGCTCACCGTCGGCGACGGCAACGCGATTTCGCTCGCAATCGGGGGGGACACGCACGTCTTCCGCGCCCGCACTTCCGAGGAGTTCGCCGACCGCTTCTTCCGCCAGTACAAGATGCTCCCGCAGCCGAAAAGCCTGGTGCTGGTGCTGGTGATCTATCGCGACGGCGCGACCGCCGAGACGCTGTTCGCCGTGCAGCGCGGGCTGGCGGGAGCGCTCGACCGAATGCGGCAGGACAGCAATCAACGCACGCGGTTCGAATACGCCGAACTGGGCTACGTCGACCCGCGGGATTCGGAGGCGAATGAAACGCCGTAGGACGGAATTGTATTCCGTCCGCCGAAGCACGGCCTTTTTTTCGAGTCGGAAGGATGTTCGAAATCCGCCTGTCGATCGCAGGCGTCCCCGCAGGGCGGGTACGACGGATTACAAATCCGTCCTACCCGCCCAATCGTCGTCCCACAAGATCGAATTGGACGCTGTACTACCGCGGTCATCGAAGGGAGAGATTCATGAAGACGCGAACGAAGGCGGGGATCGGGGGAGTCGCCGTCGTGGCGATCGCTGTGGTCCTCAGCCAATTTGCCGGGCTGGGCGGATTCGGCGGCGGCAACCGCGCGAACGACGGCGACGCCGGGCGCGATGTGAAAGTCAACGTCGAATCCCGCCCGCGGCCCGCGATCGACGACGAACGACCATTGACCGCGCCCGAACTGCTGCACGTCGTGATCGAGGAGAACGGCTACTCGATGAAGGAGACGGCGAACGGCGAAACGCGCTACCGGCCGTTGACCATCGACCAGGTGGTCGAATTGGCGCGGCGAACACCCGAACGCGAAGGACAAGCCCGGGTGCGGATCACGATGCGCCCCCAGGCCCGGGGAGGCGATCAGGATCGGTTGGTGCAGCGCCTCGTCGACGCCGGCATCGCCCGCGAGACGATCGAGGGCGGCGAGAACGTCGAGCTGGAAGACGGAAACGAATGAGAAAGCGTCTTCGAATATCTCCGCGCGGCGATGCCTCAACCAAAGGCGAGTTTCGACGCAAAGACGCCAAGGGCCGCAAAGAAAACAAGCAGAGCGAGCCTCCCGCGTCAGCGGGGGGAGGCGATCGAACCGCCAAATCACGAAGAAACGAAGGACGAGTCCGCGAAGTCATTTCTCTTCGCGGCGCCATCGTTTCACGTCCGCACTTTCTGCGCGAATTCGCGACCACGGATGACACCGATGGACACGGATGCGATGACGAGGTTGATCCGTGCTGGTCCGTGCCATCCGTGGTGGAAATCGTCCTGGTCGCGGCTTCGCCGCGCTGCGCGGGATTTTCCGAGGGATTCGGGTTCCCAGCTACTTCGCGACCCTTGGCGGCCTTGGCGTCGTTGCCTCGAAAAGCATATTGGTAGCGGTTACGCCGCGCGGGGAATTTCGCGGTCTCACGAAATTCGCGCACGGCGAACGGAAATGAAACGATTGCACTGCGGAGCGGAGTCGATGCGGTCGTGGCGTAGCGGAATTCGCAAGAATTCCGACGATCGCCAGTCGAGCATCGGAAGTCTTGCGACTTCCGCCACGAACTCGACGGTCTCCGCGGCGGGCGCATGGCCGGATCGTGCCGCGCGTTTTCATCCCGCGGCCGCGGGTGTTATCATGGCGGGCGACCTCAGGCTGCCCCGATCATCCCGCCTCAGCCAACCCCGAGGAGATCCCGCCATGCGTTCCCGCCCGCTCTCGCTGGTCATCGGCTGCGCTCTCACGCTGTTCGTGACGTCCGCCGCGATCGCCGCTCCCGACGACTGGGCCGAGAACACCCCCGGCCACGCCGACGGCGGCAACTCGACCGAATACAACCGCGCCGGCCAACTTCGCTGGCGGAACCCCGGCGTCGGCGACTGGCGCGACGCCGAGAACGAGCCGCAGGGAAATGCCGCCTACGCCGACGCGGCGATCGCCGCCGGCACGGGGACCGCCCCGATCGAATGGGACGTGACTGCCCTCGTCCAGGAGTGGGCTTCGGGAAAGGTTCGCAACAAGGGGGTGCTGCTGCGGAACGTGCAAGGGGGCGGGACGTTTCACTTCCGCAGCCGGGAATTCGGGGAGGAAGCGAGCCGGCCGAAGCTGATCGTCACGGTGGGAGACGCCGCGCGAACCTTCGACGCCGTCGCCGACACGAACCTCGAGCGTTCGACGTACCGCCCGCAGGGGAACAACGAGCGGCTCGCCATCGCGGGCACCCAGCCGGCGATGATTCGCTTCGACCTGAGCGACCTCAAGGCGAGCGACAAGATCGCCAAGGCGACCTTGCGGCTCGTGACGTCGGCTCAGTACGGTAGCGGCCGCGTCGGCGTGTTCCGCTGCGATCAGGGGAAAGAGGTCGAAGACACGCCCCCCGTGAAGGGACTGGCGGCGAAGTATCCGAACGACCGCGGCATCGAGAAAGACGACGACGTGATCTTCGCCACCGGCTTCGAATCGCCGGAGTGGGCCAAGGAATGGAGCCACGTCGATGCCCGGCTGGGGAACGACACGGTCGACGCCGATCCCGAGCGGAAGTTCGAGCCGCTTTCGGGCAAGGCGAACCGCATCCGCCTCGCCAAGGGCGGACTCACTGCGATGAACACGCTTTACAAGTTCAAGGACAAGATCGGCGAAGAGCCGGAAGAGATTTTCTTTCGCTACTACCTCCGCTTCGGCGACGACTGGCATCAGACCGTGCAAGGCGGAAAGATGCCCGGCATCAGCGGAACCTACGGCAAGGCCGGATGGGGCGGACGCAAGGTCAACGGCAAGGACGGCTGGTCGGCCCGCGGTTCGTTCTCGCTGAGCATTCCCGAAAACAACCCGCTCGCCGGCAAGCAGCCTTTGGGTTGGTACTGCTATCACGCCGACATGGAGGGTTACTACGGCAGCGGCTGGATCTGGAACGAGGGATACCGCGGATTCCTCGACAACAACCGCTGGTACTGCATCGAGCAGCAGGCGAAGCTGAACACGCTCGGCGGAACGGGCGAGAAGGGAAACAACGACGGCGTTCTCCGCGTGTGGATCGACGGCCGGATCGCCTTCGAGAAGACCGATCTTCGCTTCCGCGACGTCGATTCGCTGAAGATCGAGCAAATCTGGATGAACGTGTATCACGGCGGCACCGTCCCCTCGCCGCGCGATCAGCACCTGTTCGTCGACAACGTGGTCATCGCGAGAAAGTACATCGGCCCGCTGGAACGGACGGCGGCCGGCGAGTAAGCCATGGTCCGGATCGAATTCGTTGTTGCTTGGTCGCGGGCTCGCGCCCGCGGCCATTTTTCATGCGCCTCGTGTTCCGGCATCGGCCCGCTCGTCTTAGCGCTCTTGGCGCTCTTCTGTTCGATTCATGCCCGAACAGAAGCACGCCAAGGCCGCAGCGCGGCGAAGCCGCAACCAATTGGTCGATGGGGGACAGAAAAATGAGGGGCAGAAACATGTCGAGTTTTGCCGACGGGCGTGTGGATGATCCGGGGCGGTTGAAAAGCGTGTCGAGGACTTCGCAGGAAGGACGGCCCCGTGCGTGCGAAGTGCGGCGGACCGATCCGGCGGCTCGTCCCGAAACCTCGAGTCCGACGTGAATCCGCCGCGTCGTCATTTTTCTGCCCCCCATTTTTCTGCCCCTCATTTCTCTGCCCGTCGAGTCCTGTGACGCGAAATTCACGCAGGAAAAACGAAGCCTCCTCACCAGAATCTGTGGGTGAATTTCGGTTCGGGGAGGGCGGCCAGGTTGTGGTAGAGGGCGATTTCGATGGCTTTCGCGGTG
>JBBDNT010000081.1:6136-6585 GCA_040877445.1 Planctomycetaceae bacterium | reverse complement strand
GATCGGCCATCTCGCCCATCGCGCTGAAGTACGGACCGAGTTTGACCGCGAGGGAAATCTTCACCGCGTGGCGAACGGTTCGCACGATCTCGACGTATCGCGCTTCGACCTCTCGCGCCGTCGTCCGGGGACTTGCGGGAATGTGGAAGATATTGAGTTCCAGCGCCGCCGCTCCCGCCTGCTCGATCTGGCGGGCGTAGTCGATCCAGCCGGTGGCGCCGTCGAAGAAGTGCAGAAACGGCACGCGCGACTCGAGCGTGGCGGCCTGCGCGATCAGCGCCATGTCGTGCGCTTCCTGCACCGAGCCGGAGCACAACTGCGCGAATCCGGTTCCGCGGGCCGCCATCACGTCCTGATGATCGCCGAAGATCGACAAGGCCTGCGCCGCGAGCGAGCGGGCCGCCACGTGAAAGACGCACGGCGTCAGTTCGCCGGCGATCTTGTACATG
>JBBDNT010000081.1:0-6126 GCA_040877445.1 Planctomycetaceae bacterium | reverse complement strand
GTTGGGGATCATCAACAACAGCCCCTGCGACGCCGTGAAGGTCGTCGTCAGCGCCCCTCCCCGCAGCGCGCCGCGCACGGTTCCCGCCGCGCCTCCCTCGCTTTGCATCTCGACGACTTCGGGCACCTCGCCCCAGATGTTCCGACGCCCCTGGCTGGACCACTCGTCCGCCAGTTCGGCCATCGGCGACGAAGGAGTGATCGGCTAGATCGCACACACCTCGTTCAGCCGCTTCGAGACCGGCAGGCCGAGGCCGATTCCCTTGGCCTTCTTCGTGTAGAGCGGCTCGAAGATCCGCGCTTGTTCGTCGGAGTGCTCGAACGGCACTGGAATGGCACGCTGTTGTCGTCGATCGACATCGCGCTGAACTGGGCGGCGACGATGACTTGGCGCGGCATCGAGCCGATCATTCGCCACATCGAGGGCGAGTACGACCGCGGCGTCCGCATCTCCCGATCAGCCTTCCGCCCCATCGCCAACCGACTCCAACGCTCCGAAACACTCCCCAAATGGAGCCTCACCATCACCCCGGAAAGCACTGGCAAGCCAGTGGCACCCGGCGCCCCGACCGCCTACTCGAGTTCTTCCAGTGTCACGATAGCCTCCGCAGTCGTTCGCACTGGGTCGCCACCGATCCGATTCTCCACCGATGGTCTGCGGCAAGGCAACCAACCGGTGGTAGCCGCTCAAAACGGCGGATTTGCACGAAATGAATTGCGGATCATTGGGACCACTCGCCCCGCAAGGTCAGCCTTGCTAGACTATTCAGTATACTGGCGGCAGTTCACCTCGTTCCCGCAGCGCGAAGTAGCAGTTATCCGCAGCCTCCGGTTTGTGGTTTGTAGGTACATGCTTTCTTGGCGGCCTCAAGTCCGGCAAGTCATCCGGAAAACCCATGTATTCCGCGAACAGCTCCGGGTATGTCAACTGCAGATGAGCAAGGTTCCTAATCCACCGCGACCGGTGTCGCACCGAGCTAGGACTATTCAGCTGCAGCACCATGATGAGTTTCTCGCCCTCTTGGTTCAGAGCCTCGACTTCGCCGCTTTCCTGCACCCGAAGGCATTGCCCAAACCCTATACGACAAGGATCCGGAACTCCCAGAATGTTACTCTTGGCCAAGTTGCACGTGGCGCAAGCGTAGAGGAGATTCGCGTATTCGCACTTCCCTGACGGGTCAGTGGAGGTGGGAACGAAGTGGTCGATGTGGAACGCGCCGGGTCGGCTGTACCACACCTCACGTTCGAGGCAGAAAACGCAGCGGAATGTGAATTCATCCCGAAGCCAGTCGCGGTAGCTTTCGTATTCGGCGTAGCCTTCCGGGCCATGCCGGCGCGCGTGCGGTATTTGCGGATACTCGAATCCCGTCATCATTCCTCCCTGGGATCAGTCGATCGACCTGAGAGGAGTAGTTCTTCAATCTGCTCAAGTGCGCGTGTAGGCCGCGGAGCGCCCTTATCAACATAGTACTCCGCAAATGCCTGAAGCGCATCGAGGCGAGCATTCTCGTCGGGCGACAACCTTCCGGAGATCCTCTTGTCGATTAGGCGGCCCCGTTCTCGATTCGTCGCCGCCCAGTCGTTCGCGAAGGACATGAAGTCGAACAGCCGGATCGGGCCGGTGAATTCCGAAGGAATATATTGGACCTGCCTGAACGGGACGCCGACGCGCTTATGACTGTTGAACAAATCCAGCAAGGGGCGCTCGACTTCCGCTGGCAGCGAATACAGCCGGAGGACTTCGATATCAACCCGCAACAACCGACTCTGAAGAACGGCCGGCAATTGTCTCTCCGCTACCGCGTGAAGATACTCGCTCGCAGCTTGTACTACGTCATCGAACGGCGCTCCAACAGGAACAGGAAGAGTTCTCATTCGGCCGACGATGTTGTGCCGTTTTCCTAAATGGCAAAATGCGTAGGCGTTGGCCACTGGCGAGTTAAGAATCGACCACAATGCCAGCAATGGAGTGCCCTGATCGCGTGGGCGCACGACAACGAAGTTGCTGTTGACTGGCTTCCCCGCGTTATCCACCACAGCTTTCAGACGCCAAGGTCCCCGACTCACCGGCGCATAGTTAAAGAGAACCTGCGGAATCCCAGTAGTTGCTCCGATTCCCCGCCGTCGAATAACGTCATCGTCAAGGCTCATCCAATATCCCGTCGGCACCTCATGCAGTTGCAGATCCGTGTCGAAGTGCGTGTATCCTCTTACGGCTCCTGCAAATCGTTGGCGCGAGAATGTCAAGGCACCCTCTGGACGACGTGCGCCATGATATTCCAACCCCTTTCCGACTTCCGCGATCGTGCTCAGTTCCGGCAATGCGCTCAGTGCATTCCACACCGTGGCGAGGTCAGCGACGCGAAGGCTTGCTTGCCGTGAAATGCTCAACTGCGATTGAAGAACACTCTCCGTCCGAGACACTTTGAAGGTCTCCTGGAACGCCTTCATCTGAGATTCGCGGACGTGTCGATACCGGGTCGCCGGCTGACGGCGGGCCGACGTGAGACACCGCCTCCCGAGGATGATAGCCGACTCGGCATCCGAAAACGAAAACACTTTGTCTGGAAACAGGCATATCTCCTGCAATTCACAATGCGAAAGCAGGAACCGACGCAATTCTGTAGCGTTCGCACTGTGAAGCAATGTCTGTGGAACCACAACTCCAAATACTCCTCCCGGCGGAAGGTTGGGAATAGAGCGCCAAAGCACTTCGGCGGTCCGATTCATGAACGTCAACTCGACATGTTGCCTTGCGTACGCGTCGCGTTCCTCCGTTTTGAAGTTGGCAAAGGGTGGATTCGCGAGGAGGATCGTGCTTTTCTTGGACTGCTCGACGAGATCCTTGCCAAGGAACATGTCTTGGGGCCGCAGATCCCAACCGTCGGGGTTCGGAATGTCCGTAAGCGTCAAGGACAACCGGGCAAGCTCCAGGGAGAACGCGTCGATGTCAATTCCGTGCAGGCGCCGTCGCAGGTATGGCCCGCGTCGACTGGGGACCGATCTGTCCGGCGGCAGCAACTGCGTCAGCAGACGCATGGCCGACACTAGAAACGCCGCATGGCCGCATGCCGGTTCAAAGACATTCCGTTCGTTCTCCGGGATCTCCCTGATCCACTCCTCGAGGTTGCCGACGATGTAGTCAACGAGAAATGAGGGCGTGCTGTGCGTTCCGAGCGATGAGCGAGTCTCTTTGGAAATCAGCGCGTTTTCGTAAACATGCGCGAGCGATTCAGTGGTTGTAAGGGCGAGGCTACTGAACCGATCGACGATGCTCGCGCACTCCCGGAGAGCCGAAAGCCTTTGCGAGGATCCGGCTGGAAACGATGGGGCTCCATAATGCGTGGCGACCCGCCGGAAGACCTCCTCGACATCGATGAGATCAAGGTCATTGAAATTTGGAACTTGCTTGTCCCGCAGAATCTTCCCGGAGACAAGCCAAAACACCGCTTTGATGAGCCAATGCCCTTGATCAGTTGTAACATCTTTCCACTTGAGATGTGCCTTCAAATTTGTGACTGTCCGTTCAATTAGCCGGCTGAGCGCTTGTCCGACCTCTTTTTCAACGAGGGGCATGAGGCCTGCATCGACAAAATCCAATTGGTAATCGGCACGGATGCCCCCCCACGTTTTGGCCCTGTAAATTGCATCTGGTGAAAACTCGCTTTGATGGGAGTGGAAGAAGGTGGCGACGTCATGTTCAGGAATGCTTTCCCGCCATTCGGCCCCCGTCGAGCCTTGTTTCCACCATTGAATGGTGTCTCCAAAGCAGACGAAAACCAGCGGAGCCCCGAGTTCCCGACAGGCTTCGACAGCGATTCGCGGCTCGCTTGTTTGCCCAAGGACTGCAATACAGGCAGATCGGGAGTCCGTCGGAACTTGGGCGAACCCGACGAGCGGGACTGAAGCGTGCTTGCCGAACTGAAAGTCAGCGCGCAGTAATTCGCGCCGATAGCCGCAGGCGCGGAGGGGTGCGTTCAGGACGGTTGGTGTCAACATGGGAAATAGCCTTTACGGCTCAGGCAACTCACGGATCGCCGGCGGTGGGCGGATGATTACTTCTCCCGCCGCCACGTCGTCCCATCCGGGCGGTCTTCGACGGTGACTTTGAGTTCGCTCAGACCGTTGCGGATGGCGTCGGCGATTTCGAATTGCTTGGCTTTGCGGGCGAGTTGGCGGACTTCGATCAGGAGGTTCATCAGGTCGCCGGCGAAGGCGTCGTCTCCGGGACCGGCCGATGTCTCCACCGGGCGGCGGAAGACGCCGAGGAGGTTCGACAGCTCCTTGAAGAGCGTCATCGCCGTCGCGAGAGCGGCGAGTTGCGAATCGTCCGGCTTCGTGCCGGCGTCGAGTTTGTGTTGGGCGACGTAGCCGTTGATGCCGCGGCGGATCTCGTACAGCACGCCGATCGCGCCGCCGGTGTTGAAGTCGTCGTCCATCGCTTCGAGGAAGCGGTCGCGGAGCGCGGCGAGTTCCAGGAAAAACTCGGCCGGCTCGCCTTCGAGCTTCGTCGTCCGCTCGCGAGTGGACGGGGCTTCGATGGCGTAGTAGTCGTGACCGGTGATTCTCTGGTAGGTCTCGAAGAGTCGGTAGAAGCCTTCCAGTCCCTTGCCGGTTTCTGCGATCAGCTTATCGCTGAACTCGATCGGGCTGCGGTAGTGCGTGGCCAATAGGAAGAAGCGGACCGTCTCCGGGTGATGGATTTCGAAGAGTTCCTTGACGGAGGCGGCGCCTTTCGAGCCGGCGAGTTTGTTTTCGACCTGGTCGTCGAGGCTGCTGGTCTGCGGATCACCGGGGGGCTGACGCCCCCCGCTCGCCGACAAGTCGCCGTGGCGATCGTGCTGGCCGCCGATCTTGGAGGCGCTGTCGCTGGCCTGCATCAGGCCGTTGTGCAGCCAGTAGCGGGCGAACGGTTTTCCCGTGCACGATTCGCTCTGGGCGAGTTCGTTCTCGTGATGGGGGAACATCAGGTCGAGACCGCCGCCGTGGATGTCGAACGACTCCCCCAGCAGCTTCAGGCTCATGGCGGAGCATTCGATGTGCCAGCCGGGGCGGCCCGGTCCCCAGGGGCTGTCCCACGCCGGCTCGTTGGCTTTCGATTTCTTCCACAGGGCGAAGTCGGCGGGGTTCTTCTTGCGGTCGTTGGCCTCGACGCGAGTGCCGGCGATCATCTCCTCGACGTTGCGGCGGCTGAGCTTGCCGTAGTCGTCGTCCGAGGTGACGTCGAAATAGACGTCGCCGTCGAGCGGATAGGCGTGTCCCTGCTCGATGAGGCGGGCGATCATCTGCTGCATCTCGCCGATGTGCTCGGTGGCGTAGGGGAAGTGATCGACGGTGTCGACCCCCATGGTTTCAAGGTTGTCGAAGTAGTCCTGCGTCATCTCGCGGGCGAGTTTCTCGACGGTGGTGCCGTTCTCGCGGGCGCGGTTGATGAGCTTGTCGTCGACGTCGGTGATGTTGATCACGAACGCGACGTCGTAGCCGCTGTAGACGAGATACCGCTTGACGGTGTCGAAGATCACCGGGCCGACCATGTGGCCGATGTGCGCCGGCTTGTAGACGGTCGGCCCGCAGAGGTACATGCCGACCTTGCCGGGCACGACCGTTTGGAACACTTCTTTTTTGCGGGCGAGGGTGTTGTGGACGCGGAGGGGCATGGGAGTGACGAGTTACGAGTTACGGGTGACGAGAAATGCGCGAAACCGCAAGCGTGTCGCGGCGCGGGTTGGGGTGGTTTCAAGTGGCGCGGATCAAGAGGATGACGGCGTCGGCGGCGATGGCTTCTTCGCGGCCGATGGGGCCGACTTTCTCGCCGGTCTTGGCTTTCACGTTGACTTGTTCGATCGATATGCCGAGCAGTTCGGCGACGCGGGCGACGATGCGTTCGCGGTGCGGGGCGAACTTCGGCCGTTCGGCGAAGATCGTCGCGTCGACGTTCCCGACCTGCCAGCCGCGTTCCCGAATAGCGGCGACGGCGGCGATGACGAACACGGCGGAGTCGGCGTTCCGCCACGCGGGGTCGCTGTCGGGAAACCACTGGCCGATGTCCCCGAGTCCCCCGGCGCCGAGGAGCGCGTCGGTGAGGGCGTGCAGCAGCACGTCGCCGTCGCTGTGGCCGACCGGGCCG
>JBBDNT010000080.1:0-6587 GCA_040877445.1 Planctomycetaceae bacterium | reverse complement strand
GCGGCCCGCACGGCAAAACCGGCGTTCTTCATTGCGGTCGCCCGAAGACGACCGAGGGGATAAACCCCTCGGCTCATTGCGCTCACGCCTCGCGGACGACCACCAGGTTGCCGCGCACGGCGACCACTGCCACGGGCGTTCCCTGCGGGATGAACGGGCCGTCGCTCACCACGTCGACGTAGTTCTCGCCGATCTGCGCCTTGCCGGCGGGGCGCAACGGCGAGACCGCCGTGCCGGTTTTCCCCACCAGCGATTGTCGAAACGAGCCTTCGCCCGTCAACTCGGGGCGGAGCTTGGGACCGTCGGCATACGCGTCGCTGCCGGGCGGTTGCAGAACCATGCGGTTGAAGACCGGCATGTGGGGGAGGAACCGGCTGGCGAACACGGCGACCACGATCACCGACAACACCGACGCGCCGAGCGTGCCCATCGTCCGCGAGAGGGTGGAGAAGTCGCGATCCGGTTCGAGATTGCCGAAGGTCTGGCCGGCCATCACGATCGAGGCGATCACCAGCAGGCCGCCCGAAATGCCGAACACGCCGAAGCCGGGAATCACGAAGATCTCCATCGCCAGGCAGCCCAGCCCGATGAGGAACAGGATCAGCTCGAGGTAGCCGGCGGTCCCGCCCATCACGCGGCTCCAGAAGAACAGCGCGAAGCAGAGCACCGAGAGGATTCCCAGCAAGCCGGTCATCATGTGCAGTTCGACGTAGATCAGCACGATCCCCAGGAACACGAGGAAGAACATCGCCTCGTTGGTGTTCAGTTGGAAGATCAGGCCGTCGATCCAGGTCCGCTCGACGGGGAGCAGCGTGACGTCGGCGGGAACGCCGATCCGCTGTTTGAGTTCGTCGAAGTCGGCGACCGGCGGCTCGGCGAGCTTCAGTTCGTGCGCGCGTTGCCCCGCCACGTTGAGCGCCACGCCCGGCCGCGACTCGGGCACGCGCGGCCCCCGGACCCATTCGCCGCCCGACCGTTCGATCTCGTCTTCCGACATGTACCAGGTGCGGCCGGTCTTGGCGTGCGTCACCTCGAAGACTTCGAGCTTCATGTCGGCCATCGCCTCGGCGATGGCGATCGGCCGGTTCTTTCGCTGGGCCAGCGAATTCAGCGTCGTGCGAATCTTGCTCAGCCACTTTTCGGGCGCATGGTGCAACTGCCCCCCCGGCGCTCCTTCCAGCGGGATCGCGTCGCCGATCTGCGCGTCGCGGCGAAGGTAGATCTCGTCGCAGCCCAGGGCGACGATCGCCGCCCCGCTGATCGCCTGCTTCGGAATGTACGCCACCGTGCGGATGTTCTTCGATTCGAGATCCGCGATGGTCGTGGCCAACTGCTCGCTGGTGACGATGTACCCTCCCGGCGACGTGATTTCGAACACGATCACGGTCGCCCCGTCCGCCACCGCGCGATCGATCTGCCGCTCGATGAACGACTCGAGCACCGGCTCGATCATGCCCTCGACACGGATCAGCCGCACCTTGCGGTCCTCGCCCGCGACCGCGTCTTCACGCAGCGCGCCGGCGGGGAGGCCGTAGCGATCGGCGAGTTCGGCCCGCGAATCGGCCGTCTGGGTGACGAGCACGTCGTGGCCGCGGGCTTCCCGGCCGGTGAACAAACCGACCGATCCGGCTTCCTTGATCGTCCGCACCTCGCCGATCTCGGCCTTCGTCATCCGCAGTTCCGCGACCTCGTCCTGCGTGAGGACGCGCTGCACCGGCGCGGCGGCCCCCGCGGGAGTCACTTCCGCTTTGAGCACCGCTTGGGCCGGATCGAGCATCCCCCGGACCAAGGCCGGCGAGACCTTCGGGTTGATCCGCTTCTCCGCCAGTTCGAGCACGAAGTCGCGTTGAGCGCCCGGCAGCGGTTCCCCCCGGCCGATGTTCCCCAGTTGCGCCTCGGGGTGCATCACGATCTCGCGGCAGGCGAGCGCGAGGATGGCGTGGTGATGGTCGATCGGCTTGCCGTCGTCCGGCAGCGGGATCCAGGCGATCGTCCGCACCCGCGAGACGGCGGGCGAGGTGAGGAACTGGGCGATGTCGAGGACGGTGCCGAATTCGCTGGTTCCGGGCGCGATCTCGAGAATCAGCACGGCCTCGCGATCGCGCTGCAGGGCTTCGTTCTGGAGTTCGATGCCGATGTTCCGCACGCGCCCCTTGAGGACGTCGTTGACCGGGCTGGTCAGGCGGAGATAGCGCGCGGGAGGCGGACCGGCCTGGCCGGCATCCTGCGCCTGCGTTCGCGGTTCCGAAGCGTGGATCGACAACGCGACCGCGATGGCGGCCAGCAGGCAGCGGCGGACCCACGTCCGTGTCAGGTCGATGGTGTCGTTCATTCGGCGAGACTCTCGGGGGAGGGCCATCCGGCGAAATTATAGGGGGGGAGGAAAGGGGGAGTCAAATTGGGTTGGTCAGTTGTCAGTTGTCAGTTGTCAGTGGTCGGAGGTGGATGGCTTGGAGTGGGATTGCCGACTGCCGACTGCTGACTGCCTACTCCTCCTCCAGCGTGAATCCCACCTTCACCGTCACCTGCCAGTGGGCGACTTTCTGGTCTTCGATGTGGCCTCGGATTTCCGTGACTTCGAACCACCGCATGTTCCGCACCGTCTGCGCGGCGCGGGCGATCGCGTTCTCGACCGCCTCCTCGACGCTCTTCCGTGACGATCCGGTCAATTCGAGTTTCTTGTAGATGTGGTCGGACATGGAAAAGGTTGAGGGTCGAGGGTTGAGAGTCGGACCGGAGTCGAATCTCCGTGCGGTCGGCAGAACGCTTGCGGTTTCGCGGCATGGTCAGGGGCCATCCGCGCATCGGCCCGCCGTCGCCATCCTGTCCCGGCATGCGCGGCTTCGCCCTCGGGAAAAGTCGTATCCGCGGCACGGGCGTATCACCGCCCCTGGAACGGGGCGATGTCGATCGCGAGTTCGACCACGGTTTCCCGCGGCCGACCCTGGTCGCTGCCGCGGCGGTGGAAGACGCGTCGAATCGTGCCGCGGCACATGCGCGGCCGTTCGTCACGCCGCCGAGCGATGGGCGGGGGCGGGGGCATCCATCGCAGAGGCCATGCGGGCGAGGATCGCCGTCGCGGCGCGGGACGTCGCCCCGGGAGCGACGACATCGCTTTTCAGCCTCTTCAATTCGCGCCGCGTGAGCGACAGCAGCGTGCCGTCCGCGAGCCAGCCGTCGACGATCCCCGTGATCGCGTTGGTCGCCGCCGCCGGGTTTCCGACGATCAGGTATTCCGGAAGGATCGCCCGCTCGGCCATCAGGTTCGGCAGCGACATGAACTTGCAGGAAACCAGCGCCCGGCCGATGAGATAGGTGATGCGATCGGTGCGGTACATCACCGCGGCGGGGGTCTCCCGCGCGAGCAATTCGAGACTCACCGAGCCGGAGACCATCAGACAGCATTCGGCCGCCTCGATGACTTCGGAAGTCCGGCCGACGAACAGTTCGACCGGCAGCCTCGTCGCGCGGGCCGCGAGCATTCGCCCGCACGCGGCGCGATGCGATTCCTTGTAGCACGCGACGGCGAACCGCAGGTTCGCGTGGCGGCGGGTCAGTTCCTCGATGATTTCGAGCATCACCGGGAAGCAGCGCGACACCTCGTGATCGCGCGAGCCGGGCAGCACGCCGACCACGCGCCGTCCGCCGCCGCCGAGCGACTCGATGAACTCGCCATCGAGAATCCGTTGGGCGACTTCATCGAAGAACGGATGGCCGACGTAGTCCACCGTCACCCCGCGTTCGGCGTACCAGTCGCGCTCGAAGGGAAGCGCGCTCAGCACGCAATCGACGAACCGCCGCACTTTCTTCACCCGCCACGAGGCCCACGCCCACAACTGCGGGGGCATGTAGTAGAACACCGGAATCCCCGCCGCCTTCGCCTGCCGCGCGATCCACCAGTTGAAACCGGGGAAATCCACGAGCACCACGGCGTCCGGCGGCGACTCGCGGAACATTCGCCCCGCCATGCGCGCCAGCGACAGGAACCTCCACAACAGCGGAATCACCCGCCAGATGCCCATCACCGCGAGATCGGTCAACTGGAAATCGAGCCGGCAGCCGGCGCGTTCCATCAGCGGTCCGCCGTACCCCTCGAATTCCAGATCGGGCCGCCGCTGCCGCAACTCGTGGATGAGATGCGCCGCGTGCTGGTCGCCGCTCGGCTCGCCGACGGAGAAGAAGATCTTCATGGAAATGCGGTTCCTGAAGCGCCCTCAGGCGGCGGCGCGGCCCCGTTCGGCGGACCACGAAGCGGCACGGGAGCAGCAAGCGCGATCCGGCGGCGACTCGGAGGAATGGATGTCCGGCCAGGCGATGGTTTCCCCGTGCGCGGCATCCTCGGGAACGCGCAGAATCGTCGCGAACCAACCGGGACCGGTCACGTCGCCGCGCAGCCTCTGCCAGACCGTCCCGGCGGGAATTTCCTCGCACTCGACCGTTCCCGGGAACCGCGCCAGCAGGCTGCGATAACAGGACAGCGCGTGCCCCGCGGGACGCCCGTCGGCGTCGCGCGACGCCAACAGCGCGAACGCCCCTCCCGGCTTCACCCGCGCGGCCCATTCCGCCGTCGCCGCCAACGTGTGCGACGCGCGGAGGTTCGCGAAGAAGGAATGCTCCGCGTGCGCGAGAACCAGGTCGAACCCGCGGCCGTCGTCGTCGAGGCCCGGCGTGCCGTCGGCGCGGCGTCCGTCGGTCGGCGAGGCCGCGACCGTATCGATCCCCAGTTCGATGAGGACGGGGGCGAATCCGGAAGAGTCGGCCGCCACTTCGAGCACTCGCGACCCGAACCGCAATTCGCACGCCGACACCAGATGCCGCAACAGCCGCATCGGCACGCCGGCGTGCGACAGAGGGGGCGTCGAATCGTATTCCCAGCGTGCCAACCAGCCCACGCCCGGCCTCCTTGCCGAAGTGGATAGGGAAATCGTCCTGCGAACGTCTCGCGAGCGGCGGATTTCGCCGCATGGAAAGGGGGCGTAATGTAGCGATGATGGAACGCGGGGGTCAAGATGGAACCGCGACGCCCGACCGGACGCATCAATCGCCGCTGGCATCGGTCGGCTCGGAGAGGCGCGCCGGACGATCTTCGTCGACGGGCGGCGACGACTTCCGAAGCATCTGGCTCTCCCGACCACGCATCATCCGCCGCCGAGATCGGCGATGATCCGCTCGACGCTTTCCAACTGCTTCCGCTGCGCTTCGAGCGTTTCCCGCACCTGGGCGACCACCTCCGGCGGGGCCTTGCCGACGAAGCTCTCGTTGGACAGCTTCTTTTCGCTCCCGGCGATGAAGCCGCGGAGTTTCTCCGCTTCCTTCCGCTGCCGGGCGAGTTCGGCCTTGCGGTCGATGACTCCTTCCAGCGGGATGAATCCCTCGGCGTCTTCCAGCGTGAACCCGGCCGAGCCGGCGGGACGCTCGACGTGCTCGCCCGCGTCCGTCAACGTCGTCTTCGCGAGATTGTCGAACTGAGCGGCGACCTCGACGAGATCCCGCGCCACGCCGGGCGAACAGCGCACGTGCAGCGACAGCGGCGCGACCGACGGAATCGAATACACCGCCCGCACGTTCCGCACCGCGGCGATCATCTCCTGCAACCGCGCGAACCGCGCCTCGAGCGCGGCGTCTCGCCAGTTCGCATCGACATGAGCGGCGCGAATCCCATGAGCCGCGGGGTGGGCGCCGCCCGAGGGGTGGTCCCCCGCGGTGCTCTCGCGCTGTCCTTGACCGCAGTGCGTCTTCCCCGATTCGGCCCCGCCGGGCGCCTTGCGCGTGGTCGCGTCATCATTCAAGGACGCCGCGTCCGGCACCGCGGGGATAAACCCCGCGGCTCTTTGTTCGGTCGCGATGACCCACGGGGCGAGCATCGCGCTTTCCGCCGCGGCGACCGGTTCCGGCAGGCCGCGCGCGGGGGCGATCTCGCCGAGCCGCTGCCACAGTTCTTCCGCCAGGAACGGCGTGAACGGTTGGAGCATCCGCACGATGGAATCGAGCACGCTCACCAGCACCCGCTGGGCGACCGGCTGCGCCTCTTCGTTGCGCAGCCGGGGCTTGATCATCTCCAGGTACCAGTCGCAGAACTCGTTCCAGACGAAGTCGCGAATCGCCCGCGTGGCCGCGTCGAACTGATAGCGGCCGAGCAGTTCCGTCAGTTCATGCGCCGTCGCGGAAAGTCGGCTGAGAATCCAGCGGTCCTCGACGGGAAGCGACGCGACATCGACCGCGGCGGGCGAATACCCTTCGAGATTCAGCATCGCGAAGCGGGCCGCGTTCCAGAGCTTGTTGCAGAAGTTGCGCCCGTACTCGAACCGCTCGCTGACGATCCGCGCGACCGGCACGCCGGGATCGGGATCGAACCACGGGCTGGAATACTGCGACTCCGCCTTGCACTTGGGGCACGTCACCGTCGGCTTCGCGCCGCCGCCGGGGACCGCCTTCTGATGTTCGATCGACTGCGGAATGATGGTTTCGCAGGCGGGGCATTCGTAACCGACCGGCAGCCGCACGTCCTGCGTCTCGCCGGCGAACGAGGCGAGGGTGAACCGCACGGCGTCGGCCCCGTACTTGTCGATCAGGTCCATCGGATCGAC
>JBBDNT010000079.1:0-6608 GCA_040877445.1 Planctomycetaceae bacterium | reverse complement strand
ATGGCCAATCCATCCTACGGTCGACCCACAAGATCAAGGTTGAAGGCATAGTAGGGGGGCATGTAAGACGGATTGGCAATCCTTCCAACGGCAAGCAAACCGGCAGAACGATCGACTTCCGGCCACGTCGAGGCCTCACTGCCGGATTGCCAATCCATCCTACGGAAAACTCACAAGATCGATCTGGAAGACGTACTACCGGGGCGACGAATCTCACGAACCGACGATCGTGAGGCGCGAAGCGCGTCGCGCGCCGCGCCCGCTCGCGGAAACAGCTTGATCTTGAAGGGTTTGCGAACTCTCCGTAATATCCCGCGGAAGTAAGGATACTCCATCGTTCTCGCCAGGGAGAGGCGCCTGAAATGAATTCAGGTCGGCTGGGACCGCGCCGTTTCCGTTTCGATGCCCCCGCGACCGCGACGCCGCTGGCCGCGTCGCTCGCCGGGCCGCACTTGCTCACCGTTCCGCCGCGCGAGGTGCGGGAACGCGTTTCCGCGGAACAACTCGACAACGCCGTGCGCCGCACGGCGGACCATCTGCTCGAGCATCAGCATCTCGACGGATTCTGGGTCGGCGAGTTGGAAGGGGACACGATCCTCGAATCCGAGTTCATCCTGCTGCTGGCGTGGATGGGCCGCGAGAATTCCGAGACCGCCCGCCTCGCCGCGAATCACCTGTTGCGCAAACAGCTTCCCGACGGAAGCTGGGCCAGCTACCCCGGCGGACCGATCGAAGTCAGCGCCTCGGTCAAGGCGTACTTCGCCCTCAAGCTGACCGGACACTCGCCCGACGCCGAATACATGCAGCGGGCCCGCGCGGCGATTCGCGCCGCCGGCGGGGCGGAGAAGGTCAACAGTTTCACGCGGTACTTTCTGGCGCTGTTGGGAGTCATCTCCTACGATCAATGCCCCGCGGTCCCGCCGGAATTGATGCTCATTCCGAAGTGGATGCCATTCAACATCCATGAAATGTCCGCCTGGTCGCGGACGATCGTGGTGCCGTTGAGCCTGCTGTGGGCGTTCCGCCCGTCGCGATCGCTGCCGGATGAACTCGGCATTCGCGAGTTGTTCTTGCGCTCGCCGGAGGAGTTGCCCTGCCGGGTTCGGCGCGAGGACACGGTCGATCGACTCGCGCGCCCCACGCGGATCGACTGGGAAAAGTTCTTCGACCGCATCGATCGGGGCTACAAGCTTCTCGATCGGCTGCGTCTGCGTCCGTTGCGAAGCCGGGCGGTCCGCCGCGCGGCCGATTGGATGATCGCCCGCTTCGCGGACAGCGACGGCCTGGGAGCGATCTTCCCGCCGATCATCTGGAGCGTGGTGGCGCTGCGTTGCCTGGGGCACGCGGAAGACTCGCCGCTGGTGCGGGCGGCGCTCGCGGAACTGGACCGGCTGATGATCCGCGAGGACGACACGATCCGGCTGCAACCCTGCAAAAGCCCGGTGTGGGACACCGCCATTTCGCTGATCGCCCTGCGGGAGGCAGGGCTGCCCGCCGAGCATTCCGCGATCCGCAGCGGCGTGCAATGGCTGCTCGAGCGCGAAGTCCGCGAACCGGGCGACTGGACGGCGTCGACTCCCGGCGTCGAGCCGTCCGGCTGGTACTTCGAGTTCGCCAACAAGTTCTACCCCGACGTCGACGACACGAGCATGGTGGTGATCGCGCTCGCCCGGTCGTTCCCCGGCCGGAGCGAGCCGGGGCTTCGGGCCGAGTTCGCACCCGATGCGGCGTTCTCCATCCCCGCGCGGGAATTGCCCGCGGCGGTTCTCTCCGGCCGCGCGGAAGAAAGCCCCGCGACCGCGCCGCGCGCGCTCGCCGCGGCGGACCAGGCGGCCGCCGTCGTCCGCGGCGCGCGGTGGGCGCTGGCGATGCAGGGCCGCGACGGAGGCTGGGGGGCGTTCGACCGCGACAACACCCGCGAGCTGTTCACCCGCGTTCCCTTCGCCGATCACAACGCGATGATCGACCCCAGCACCGAAGACCTCGCGGGACGCATGCTCGAGATGTGCGGCCGGCTCGGCCTCCCGCACGATCACCCCGCCATCCGCCGCGGCGTCGAGTTCCTGTGGAACACGCAGCGCCCCGAAGGCTGCTGGCACGGACGCTGGGGAGTGAACTACATTTACGGCACCTGGCAGTGCCTGGTGGGGTTGTCGCAGGTCGGCGTCTCGGCGAACGATCCGCGAATCCGCAAGGCGGCGGACTGGCTGCTTTCGGTTCAACAGCCGAGCGGAGGCTGGGGCGAATCTCCCGCGACCTACGACGATCCGTCGCTGATGGGACAAGGCCCCGCGACCTCCTCGCAGACCGCCTGGGCCTTGATAGGGCTGATGGCCGCCGGTCTCGCCGATTCCCCCGCCGTCCGCCGCGGCGTGCGTTACCTGCTGGCGACGCAATCCGCCGACGGAACCTGGGAAGAAGAGGAATTCACCGGCACCGGCTTCCCGCGGGTGTTCTACCTGCGCTACCACATGTACCGAATCTACTTCCCGCTGTTGGCGCTGGCCCGGTATCGGCGATTGGTAGAGGGTTGAGGGTAGACAGTCATCTCGCGATTCGAGGCGCGTGTTCCGCCCGGGAGGGGATGCGAGGTGAATCTCGCAAAATTTTCGCAAACCCCTCTTGACGAGCCGGACGTACACAAGGTCCAATCCGCTCCGCGTGAGTGAAGTACGTCCCGCATGCCGGGCGGGACGTGGAGCGCGGGGGGAGGTCGCCCGAAGAGGAGCGGTCGAATCGTGGATCGAGGGCGTGGTCACGGGAGACGGTTTCGACGGCGGAGGCCGCGATCCCGCTTCCGACGTCCATTACGGCGGAATGGACGTACAAGTCCGTCCCGGCTGCCGGGCGGGACGTGCGGCGCACGAAGCGGCAACATCGGTTCGGACAAGAGAGCATCGGCGATCGCTGTTGGTCACGAGAAGCACCGAGGATCCGGGTTCCCGATTCCCCGCACACGAGGTCCGCTCCGGCAGAGCGGACCTACAAGTACGTCCCGGCTGCCGGGCGGGACGTGGATCACGGGGAAACAAATCCGACAGCCTGCGGGCCGTTCGTACCGGGCGGTCGGATCGTTCGGCGATGCATGAGGTCAGCCGTAGTGAGGCGGCCGCGATGTCACGTGCGACCCGCATCTTTCGGAACCAACGCTCCCGCTCACGAGGTCCGCTCCGGCAGAGCGGACCTACGGGTGGAGCGACTCGCCATCCATCCCGCGGCCGCGGCGAATCAGTACGTCCCGCCCGGCGGGCCGGACGTTCTTCACTCACGCGTCCTGCGCAAAGCGAAGATTTCGAGCTTTGATACCACCCGGCGTCGATCTTCGCCGATCGTGCTTTCGACCTTGCGGCTGTTCTTCTCGGCCGGCGGGCGCGACGAACTGAAGTTCGTCCTACCCGCCCCGGTCGTCGAACCACGAAATCGATTCCGTCGCCGACCCACGACCGTCGCGAACCGAAGAAACGGCGAGTTGATACCACCCGGCGATCGCCCCGCCGTCCCGTCCGGTCATGCCCCCTCGTAGCGCACCAGGCTGTAGACATCGTAGGGCGCGAGGCGGTCGCGGCCTTTCAGACCGTTCAATTCGATCACGAAGGCGCAGCCCACGATCACCGCGCCCGTCCGTTCGACCATCCGCACGCAGGCCTGCATCGTCCCCCCCGTGGCGAGCAGGTCGTCCACCAACAACACCCGGTCCCCCGCCGCGAGCGCGTCGATGTGCATCTCGAGCGAATCGTGTCCGTATTCCAGTTCGTAGCTGAAGGAGTGCTTGTCGAAAGGGAGCTTGCCCGGCTTGCGGACCGGGACGAAGCCGGCGTTCAATTCGAGCGCCAGCGGGGCCGCGAACAGGAAGCCCCGCGCCTCCGCCGCGCAGACCTTCGCCACTCCCCGCTCGCGGTAATGCGCCGCGAGCATTCGCACCGTCTCGCGGAACGCGGCCGGCGTCGCCAGGAGCGGCGTGATGTCGCGGAACAGGATTCCCGGCTTGGGAAAATCGGGGATGTCGCGAATGTGCTCGCGGAGATCGAGTCGCTCGTTTGCGGTGGTTTCGCTCATGGCGCGGTCGGCTCTTCTTTTGGAACGGAGGATCGTTCGGCGTGAATGGATCGCTGATCGTCGATGACGTCGTCGACATCGTCTGGGGCGAGCGCCTGCCGCGCTCGCTCGACCTGCGGGCGGGCCTCCGGATCGTCGCCGTACAGCTCGATGATCGCCCGCCAGACGGTCGCGGCCTCCTCGCGGTTCATCGCGGCGGTCAGCGCTTCCGCGCGGGCGACCGCCGAGGCGAGCAACCCGCCGTCCTCGCGCAGCCGGTCTCGCCGCGCGCGCAGTTCGTCGCGCAGGCCGTGCGCGAGGGGGCGAACGCCGGCGTGGCGTTCGTCGTCTCCCATCAAGGCTTCGAGCGCGGAAAGCGTCGCTTCCGCGCGCGCGAGGTCGCCGACTTCGAGATGATGCCGCGCGAGCAGCACGAACCGCTCGGCGTCGCTGTGCGGCTCGAAGGACCGACCGCGGGCGCGGGAAGGGCCTCCGACCCGCAGTTCATACAGCGCGATTTCCCGCAGATGCGGCTCCACTTCTTCGCGCCACCGCAGGCGGTCTTGCGCGAGCAGCGGGAGGAAATATTCGTCGCGGGCGCGCAGCCATTCTTCGCCGGCCGGCTCTCGCATCAGGGCGACGCCGCGCTCGTACATCGCATCTTGCGAGAGGCCGCGGGCGCGGAACCACCACACGCCCCCCGCGATCAGCAGGATCAGGAGCGCCACGAGCACCCAGGTGTTGTCGAGGGCGCGGCCCAGCTTCGAGCGTTCCTTCGAATGCTCGATTTCCGCCTTCAACAGGTTCCGCATCAGCGTCGCCTGGCCAAGCCCGCCGCCGGAATCCGCGGGAGGCTCCTGGACGAGGGTCGCGTCGGTGCCGTCGCCCACGCCCGCCGCCAGCGTCTGCTTCTGCTGAGCGAGCGCGTAATCGACGCGGCTGATCGCCTCCTGCAGCTTCTTCGACAGCACGAAGGCGTCCGGGAAACGCTTGTCCGGCTCTTTTTCGAGCAACTGGCAGACGATCTCGTCGAGCCAGTGCGGAACCTCGGGCACGTATCGCCGCGGCGGATCGTACTGGCCGAAGCGGTGTTTCTGCAGCACTTCGACGGAGGTCTTTCCGCTGAAGGGAGGCCGGCCGGTGAGCATCGCGTACATCACCGCGCCCAGCGAGTACAGGTCGCTCTTCTTCGTCGCCCGCGCCCCCTGTGCCTGCTCGGGCGACATGTACTCGACCGTCCCGATGATCCCGCCGGTGACCGTCAGCTTCGTTCCCGCGAAGACCTGCGCCACGCCGAAGTCCATCAGCTTGACGACGCCGTCCGCCGTGATCACCAGGTTCGAAGGTTTCAGGTCGCGGTGAATCACGCCGGCGTCGTGCGCCGCTTTCAGGGCGGTGCAAATCTGCACGGCGAGGGCGACCGTTTCCCGCCAGGGGATCCGCTTCTCGCGGTGCAGCCGGGCGGTGAGCGTCTCACCGTCGACGTACTCCATCGCGTAGTAGTACGTCTCGCCGTCGACGCCGTGATCGTACAGCGCGACGATCTGCGGGCTGGTGAGCCGCCGCAGCGCGTCGATCTCGCGGTCGAAGCGGGCGACGAACCCTTCCTCCCGCGCGAGCGAGGCGGGCAGCACCTTGACCGCGGCCGGCTCGCCCGTCTCGACGTGCTTCCCCAGATACACCGTCCCCATTCCGCCCGCGCCGAGCTTTCTTTCGATCTCATACGGCCCCACGCGGGCGGGTTCCATCGAGCGCATCCGGAGAGCGGAACGAGCGGGAAATCGAACGAAACCGCCCCGAACGCGGGCGATTCGCCGCGGAGAACCCTCGGCACCGGCGAGTGTAGGCCGCGATCCTCGGGCGGGTCAATCGTGGGCGGTCAGCCTCGCTCACGCGGAAGGCTCGCGCCGTTCATTGGGAACCAGCTTGTCGAGGATGCCGTTCACGAACTGAGACGACTGCGCCGTGCCGTACCGCTTCGCCAGTTCCACCGCCTCGTCGATCACGACGCGGTGCGGCGTGTCGCTGTACAGCAACTCGAACCCGCCCATCCGCAGAAGGTTGCGGTCGGTGGGGGGCATTCGCGAGACCGTCCAGTTCTCGGCGACTTCCTGGATGCGGGAATCGAGATGGTTCCGCCACTCCATCACCCCCACGAACAGATCCCAGCAGAACTTCCGCGAGGGTTCGTCGGGAAGCTGCTCGGCGATCATTTCGCGGACGGCGTCTGCCGCCACGTCGGGATTGAGATCCCGCTGGTAAAGCATCTGGAGCGCGACTTCGCGCGCTTTGCTGCGACGAGCCATGACTCGGGTGCCGTCAGCCGATGAAGAATATGAAAACGAATGAAGGAGGCCCGGGGCACCGTCCTTTCCCATTGTCGCCGCGCGGCGGACCGTTGAGAAGGGCCAATCTCGGGAAAACCTTGGAGTTGGTTCGCGCCTCCCGCCGCGCGGTGATTCTCACTCAGTACTTTCAACGCTCCCGTCGATCGGGGGTTCGCGCGTGCGATCTACCCCAGGGGTTGCATTCCAAAGCCCAGGGTCGCTCGCGCAGCGAGCGCACCCTGGGAT
>JBBDNT010000078.1:0-6668 GCA_040877445.1 Planctomycetaceae bacterium | reverse complement strand
CCGCATGGGATCGGGCCGCTTACTTCGTGCGCGGCTCTTACGGAAACAACCCCCGCGCCAGCTTCGCCTTCGCCACCCGGTCGATGCCTTCGATCAGCGCGGCCGTGCGCATGTCGATGTTCTCCCGCTGCGAGCGCCCCAGCGTGCGGTGGAAGGCCTCGACCAGGATCTTGTGCAGCCGCTCGTTGGTCTCTTCGAGCGTCCACATGTAGTTCTGCGTGTCCTGCACCCACTCGAAGTACGAGACCGTCACGCCGCCGGCGTTCGCCAGCACGTCCGGCAGGATGAACACCCCCTTCTCATTGAGGATCTCGTCGGCTTCGAGCGTCGTCGGGCCGTTGGCCCCTTCCGCGAGAATCTTGCAGTCGATCCGCCCCGCGTTCTCCGCGGTGATCTGGTTCTGCAAGGCCGCCGGGGCGAGGACATCGCACTTCAACTGGAGGAGTTCCTCGTTGGTGATATGCTCCGCCTCGGCATAGCCTTCGAGGAAGCGGTGCTCGGCGACGTGGTTGAGCAGCGATTCGACCGAGAGCCCCTTCGGGTCGTACACGCCCCCCGTCGCGTCGCTGACGCCGATGATCTTCACGCCCAAGTTCGCGAGGAACTTCACCGCGTTGCTCCCCACGTTGCCGAACCCCTGCACGACGGCGGTCGATTGCCGCAGGTCGAGCTTGAGGTGTTTCGCAGCCTCTTCGACCATGTACACGAGGCCGCGGCCGGTCGCTTCGGTCCGCCCGCGCGCGCCGCCGAGGACGACCGGTTTGCCGGTGACGACGGCGGGAACGGCATAGCCCACCTGCTGGCTATAGGTGTCCATGATCCAGGCCATCACCCGCTCGTCGGTCCCCATGTCGGGAGCGGGGATGTCTTTCTCCGGCCCGATCACGCTGCTGATCTCGGTCGTGTAACGGCGGGTGAGCCGCTGCAGCTCGCGCAAGGTGAGGCCCGTCGGGTCGATCCGCACGCCTCCCTTCGCGCCGCCGAAAGGAAGATGCACCAAGGCGCACTTCCAGGTCATCCACATGGCGAGGGCCGAGACTTCGCCGAGGTTCACGTCCTCGTGATAGCGGATGCCCCCCTTGGTCGGCCCCATCGTGAGGACGTGCTGCACGCGGTAGCCGAAGACCGTTTCGACCTGGTTGTACTCGTCGCGGCGGAACGGAAAGGTGACCACCTGCGTGCGTTGCGGGAAGAGGAGCCGTTGGCGAATGTTGTCGTCCAGCCCCATGAGCTGGGCCGCCTTGAGGAACTGCTGATGCGCCAGGCGGAACATGGGCGAGTCCCACTCGGCATTGCGGGCGCGGGTCCGTTCGAGGGCGTAGCGGAGCGCGCGGTCGAGCAGCGTGCGGTCGAAGCGGCCCTTCACCAGATAGTCCTGCGCCCCCGCTTCGACCGCCTTGGCGGCCATCTTCACGTCCCCCAGGCTGGTGATGACGACGATCGGCGTCCCCATCGCCTCGGCCCGCAGCTTGAAGAAGGTTTCGAGTCCGTCGCTGTCGGGGAGCATCAGGTCGAGGAGGATCATGTCGATCCCCCCCTTCGCGAGCCGCTCCATGCCCGCGGAAAGCGTCTCGACATGCTCGAGCACGAACTCGGGCGCCCGCGACCCGGCGAGAAACTCCTCGATCAACCGCCGATGCATCGGGTTGTCTTCGATGAGCAAGAGGCGGACGGCGTGGTCTTGCATGAGGAGTCGAGGGTTGAGAGTCGAGGGTCGAGGCTCGTAGGGCGGGCTGCGCCCACGAACGCGGCGGCGGCGGTTGCTATTGTCGCACGACCATGCCGGTTCGCCCCACTTCAACGAAGCGGCTGGTGGTCAGCTCGCTTGCAATGTCGGGAATCAACGGAGTCAGCAATTGTTCGAGTTCGGAGTTCGTGATGTTGCCGGTCGAAATCAGCACGAGCTTTTCGGGCTTCCCATGCAGCACATGCGAATTCACGAAATCCGCATCCTTGGTGACGACGACTCGCTGCTCCCGATCCGCGCAATCAACGATGGCCGAATCGGACGATCGGTTCCCATCGGGCAGGTCCAACGTATGCTTCGCGTCGTGACCGGCGCCGAACAACCACGCGGCCAAACGCCGCGGCAATTGGGCGTCGACCAGGAATTTCATGGCACCACCGATTGGAACCGCTTCGTCTGGCTCAACTTCGCGGCGAACGCGAGAACCGCGCGCAGATCGTCTCGCTCCAGATCCTCGTAGTCGGCCAGAATCTCGTCGAAGGTCATTCCCGAGCTAAGAAGATCCAGAAGGAATTCGACGGGATATCGCAAGCCGCGCACGCACGGTTTGCCGTGACAGATTTCGGGATCGATCGTGATTCGGCCAAGCAGCGGGTCCATCGGTCGACCTGTGGAATTCGAGAAAGCGGGTCGCACGAAGCGATTATATCAGAGGCAGCGGAATCCGGGCATCGGCAATCCGCGCCCCGGCAGTGGCCGATCGTCGCGCTCGTGCGAATTCGACGGAACTCGCGCCCCCAAGAAGCGCGTCGCTACGGCAGTTGACCGAGGAGTTCCTCTTGGCTGGAGATTCGCGTGCGCCCCGGATAGAGGGCAAACGCCATCAACGCGAGGTAGGTCGCGCCGACGCATGTCAACACGATCAGATGGAGGAGTCCGAACGGGCGCGCCGCAGGCACGAACTGCGTCAAGACCGCGATGCAGTCGACCATCACCAACAGAAGCGCCGCCAACCCGAGCGCCGCTCGCTGCGCGCTGCGCATCGCCGGCCCGAATCGGTTCCGGGAGATATAGCTGAAGCCGACGGCGATTCGAATGCAGAATGCGGCGACCGGCAAGCCAATGCCGAAGATGTCGATCAATAGTGGCGTGTCCGCCAATAACCGCCGGCCGATCATGGGAGCCGTCAACACGATCGCGGGCAACAGTCCATCCCAGCAGACGAGCCGCAGCAGCCAGCGAGCGTATTCGACGCGCGGGCGGTCGTCGATGACGTCGAACAGCGGGTGGTCGGGGGGCGAATGGCTCATTTCCGCGGCGATGGGCTACGAGTCGGAAAGAAGCACACCTTCGGCGATCAGCGACTTACGCAGTGCGACTCGGTGCGCGAGATTGATGCCCAAGACATGAATCGTCGCCCGTCCTTCCGCGGTCTTTCCTCGAAGCACAGGTCCGTCCCACTCGAAATGGGAGTGCCATTCATCGGCATGCGGACGGAACAGTCGGACGACTTCAGCTTCAGATCCCTCCGGATCGATCCCGGCAATGTTCGGTCCCTTGTGGTTGTTGCACGCCAGACATGCCAACGCCAGATTGTCGAAGCTCGTCCGTCCGCCGTGCTGCCGCGCGATGATGTGGTCGATCTGGAACGGAAGCGGGTCGAACTCATGCGGGATGCGGCAATAGTCGCAGCAACTATTCGCTCGGCGCCAGACTCGGTCTTCCAGTGTGCGGCGCATCACTGTGGTCCGACCAAGGGCATCTCATCCGCGTTCGCGTTCCGGAGGGCGAGCCGGGCTTTCGATTGCAGTATCGCCAGGAGGTGCCCGATCCGCTCGTAGCGATCGAGCCGATCCTGGTCTTCTTCGGCCAGCGTCCCGTCGGCTGCCCGCCGCGAAAGCCGATTCATGCGGTCCACGTCGGCGGGGTCGAACTTCAGCGATAGGATGAACCTCGCCGCCTCCAAAGACAGCGCCCCCTCCGCGGGATCGATGATCCTCGCCAGAATGTCCGCCTCGTCGTCGAGCGTTGTGGCCATGGCGCCATTCTACCGCCGATTCCGATGTCGGGACAACCGCGACTCGCTCCGGCGGATGTCCGAAAGTCCGAAGATCGCATGTGCGCGGAGTTCTTCGCCCTTCCAATTCCCGATTCGACGGTGAATCATCCACCGCATGACGGCGAGTCGCCAGCACCGCTGCGGTTTTCGTATAATCGATCGGACGAATCTTCCCGGCTATTGCCATGAACGAATTGCCGAACGCATCTCGCACGGATCACGACGCGCCGCTTCATGACCAGCGCGAGCGGCTGCTCGTGGTGCTGCGCGGGTATGGCCGCGTCGCGGTCGCGTTTTCCGGCGGGGTGGACAGCGCCGTCGTCGCGATGGCGGCGCGGTTCGCGTGCGGCGAGAAGGCGGTCGCCGTCACCGCCGTCAGCCCGAGTCTGGCTGAAGGCGAGCTTGAAATCGCGCGGGAGATCGCGGCGCGCATCGGCATTCGGCATCGCATCGTCGACACGCGCGAGTTCGAGCGGACCGGGTACGTCGCGAACGCCGGGAACCGCTGCTGGTTCTGCAAGACCGAGTTGTATTCGCAGATCGAAACGCTGCTTCCGGAACTGGATGTCGCCGTGATCGCCAACGGGGCGAACCTCGACGATCGCGGAGATCATCGCCCCGGCATGCAGGCGGCCCGCGAGCATGCGGTCCGCAGTCCGCTGATCGAGGCGGGGCTGACGAAGGCCGATGTTCGCGAGCTGGCCCGGTTGTGGGAGTTGCCGGTGTGGGACAAGCCGGCCAGTCCGTGCCTGTCGAGCCGGATCGCCTACGGTGTCGAAGTGACGCCGGAGCGCGTCGCCCGGGTCGACGCGGCCGAGCGGTTCCTGCGCGAGGCGCTCGACGCGCGCGAGCTGCGGGTGCGGCTCGAAGCGAACGAGTTGGCGCGGATCGAGGTGCCGGTCGAACTGCTGCCTCGGCTTGTCGAACCGGAATTGCGTGCGCGGCTGGCGTCGCGTTTCCGAGAGTTGGGATTTCATTACGTGACGGTCGATCTGGAAGGCTTTCGATCGGGCAGTCTGAACGCGGTGCTGCCGGTGGAGAGCCTGATCCAACTCCAGTCGTGACGGTCGTGCGGATTTCGCGGCGGCGCGCGGTTCGTGTCGTCGGGAACCATGCCCGGCACGGCATTCGCTCTCCATGCTCCCTTGGCGGCGGTTCGATAGTAACCCACGCCGGAGGTGAACCATGCGATCGATCATGACCATTTGCGCCGCGGCGGCGTTGTGCTGCTGCGTTTCCGCCGCGTCGGGCCAGGAGAGCTACGACGGCTGGAAAGCGATTCCCACACCGCCCCGAACATGGACGCCGGAAGAGGAGCAGCTTCGGGCGGATTCCTTGATGCACGCGCGGGCGGCGGAAGAGGCGCGGAACCGCTCCGCCCGAATCGAAGCGCGGAAGTGGTTGGGGATTTCGACCGCGCGGCCGCTGTACCGCCACGACTCGATGCTCCTTCGGCCGTATTCCCCGTATTGGGCGCCGTACTACGCCCCCGCGCCGAGAGTCATCTTCATCGATTGAGCGTGGGGCGGACATTCCTGTCTGCCGGTGCGTCAGGCCAAGCGGGGCGGACATTCCTGCCTGCGAGTGCCACGACCTTCACGGCAGTTCGACGAACACATCGTCCCCATCGATCCGCACCGGGAACACCGGGTGCGTGATGCGATCGTTGAGGCGATGCGTGCCGGTCGTCACGTCGAACTGCCAGCCGTGCCACGGGCAGGTGACGACGCATCCTTCGAGCGTTCCCTGCCCCAGCGGTCCGCCGGCATGCGGGCAGACGCCGTCCATCGCATGCACGTCGTCGTCCACGCGAAACAGCGCGATCACGCGTCCCGCCGCGACCACTTCGCGGCACTCTCCCGGCGGCAATTCGGCGAGCGTCGCCACGCGATGCCATTCGGCCATGCTACGTCATCCAGCTCGAAGTCGTGGAGCGCCCGTAGGATGGATTGGCGATCCGATGGTGAGGCGTCAAGCTCACCGGGTGTCGATTCATCTTTGCGACTCGATCGTCGTGGGAAGGATCGCCAATCCGTCTTGCGACGCTCACCGGTCTTTCACGATCGGACTGGCCGATGATGCAGGACGGATTCGTCTTCCGCCCGCTGAAGGACGGTCCAGTCCGTCCAACTCCGTCAGCCGCTCGCGACATCGGCCGGCACGGCGCCGCCCGCCTGTTGATGAAACCGCCGGGCGGTCTCGACGAAGTCGTCGAAGTCCCAATCGTGGAGGAAGGCGCGGCGGGGGACGATGAATGCCGAGACCGCGGTCACGTAGATGAAGACGTGGTTCGCGTCTTGGACGATCCGTTCGACGGCGTTCCAATTTTGCACCGTTTCGCCGAACTCGGTCGTTTCGACGATGCGCTCAGGCGAGAGCTCGATCGTCCGGCGCCCGAACAAACCGCGGTTCGTGCCTTCGCGATACATGCGCTCGACGATCTTCCGGATGCCGCGTCGATGCTGCCAGGGGTGCAGGGCGACCGAGCACAAAGCCAGAGCAGCGAACGGAGAGACGAAAATCGCTCCGGTGACGAGATCGAATCCACGTCGAACCGCGAACTGCCAGAGGCCGACCGACAAGACGCACCAGATGACCACACGCAGAATGATTCCGTTTCGGACGATGCGCTGAGTCGCCGGCGAATTCTGATGATGGAACAGATTGAACTCGATGACGTCGTCAGCTTCGAGATCGTATTCGATGGTCATCGCCTCGGCTCCTTTTCTTCCTCGACGACGCCTTCCGCTTCGACCACTCTCCGCGGAACGAACGCCGTGCCGAAATTCTACTCCCGGGGAGAAATGCACGCCAACCACTACAAGCCCGTCAAGATTGATCTTGTAGGTCGATCGGACGGGCGGGTCGGACGAACTTCAGTTCGTCGTGCCCGCCATCGCACACCGAACTCCCGACGTCGAA